>NZ_JBHVYK010000005.1:0-157088 GCF_042880855.1 Streptomyces sp. NPDC058291 | reverse complement strand
GCGTGGAACCGACGACGATCGCGTCGGCCGAGTACTCCCGGCCGACCTCCTCCAGCTCGTGGCAGATGTCCCCGCCGCGCTCCACCAGGACCCACGGCACCTCGGTGAGGCTATGTAGAGCAGGAACTGCGGGCCCGGCAGCAGGCAGGAGAGCAGGAAGATCACGCGCATCGTGGTCGCGGAGGTGCCGAAGCGCCGGGCCAGCGCGGCGCACACTCCGCCGATCATGCGGCCGTTGGTGGGGCGGGCGAGGCTGGACATCTGCGGCTCCTTCGTGAGCGATGGGGGCCCCACCCGCTCGAGTGAAGTCGAGAGTGGGGGACGGAGGCGGCCTCTGCGGCTGCCCCATCTGACGTCAACGTTACGGAGACGAAGGGGACGAAGCGTCGCTCTATGGGGCGATGCCGACCCTGGGAATCCTCGGGGTCCGACCCTGAGGCGCATCCTCCTGGCGGACCGGGGCGGACGGCCGGTGATCCTCCCTGCGGCGCAGCCGCGAGCGCACCGCCGGCACCACCGCCACATGGGCGAGGGCCACGCCCACGGTGTTCAGCAGCATCGAGTCGACGTCCACCACCTGACCGGGCACCCCGGTCTGCAGCAGTTCGATCCCCAGCGACAGCAACGCGCCCGCCGTGACCGTGCGGAGCAGGGAGGCGAGCGGCGAGACCCGGACCCTGCCGTGCGTCAGCGGCAGCAGGACGCCCAGCGGAGCCAGCAGCCCGAGCCCCGCGCCGATCCGCCGCGCCGCCTCGGGCCAGCCCAGCCGCAGGTCGGCGCGGATCCCGTCGAACGGGTGCAGATTGGCCGGCAGCACCCAGGGAACGTCCAGCGGACGCAGCGTGACCCAGGCGACGTACACGAGATGGGCGGCCAGGAGAACAATCCCGGTCGCGCGGATGCGGATCGCGGCGCTGCCGCCGATGGAGCCTTGACGCTGCACGCCCCCCAAGACGCGCCCCCCGGCACGATCGGTTCCGGCCCGCCCCCCGCCACCGTCGCACCCGCCATGCCCGGCCGCCGCCCGGCAGCCGGTGACCTGGGACGAAGACGGCCGCGGGCCCCCGCATGAGTCGTCCGCCACACCGGCCGTTCCGCCGCACCGGCCGTTCCGCCGCCCGCCGCTCGACGTCCGGGCCGGATGGCGCGGCTCAGCCCCCGTCGGCGACCGGCGACGACGGGGGCTCGGCGCTGCCGGGACGGGAGCGGACCTCGTCGGTGCACGCGTAACGACGCACCGGCGCGGAGTCGGGGCCGCCCAGGATCACCGAGCCGTCGCCCTCGGCGGCCGCCGAGTCGGAGAACGTGCAGACGAGCTGGGCGAGGGCGTACGAGGTCAGGCTCCCGGGCCGGGCGCTCAGCCGCAGCGCGTCGTCCGGGTCCCGCGGACCCGGCCCGCGCACCGTCATCCCGCCGCGCACGTCCGTCGTGTAGCCGGCCTCCTTCTCGGCCGCCGACGGCGACTCGGCGAGCTCGTCCAGCAGGCCCTGCGCGACCAGCGCGCGCCGCGCGGAGTCGGCCGCGCCGTCCGGGACCCGCACGGAGCGGTCCACGGCCACCAGCGACGAACCGCACAGCAGGAACACCCGCACCGGCACGCCCGCGCGCGTGGACTGCGTCGTGACCTCCGGCTCGGCGAGCGAGCAGCGCACCCGGGAGGGCGCGGGTCCGAAGTCGGTCGGCACCTCGGTGGCCCGTATGCCGCAGCCGCCGAGGAGAGCGGCCGCCAGACCGGCCAGCGCGGGAACGGCGAACAGCCGTCGTACGGTCGCACGGCTCTTGCTCACGAGGCGTTCCCCTTGTCCGGCACGGTCCGCACGTCCTGCTCGCCGCCCCCGCCGTCCTGTTCGCTCTGCCCGGAGACGTCCCGGGGCAGCCGCAGCGTGAACACCGCACCGCCGTCCGGGGAGTTGGCGGCGGTGATCTCGCCGCCGTGGATGTGGGCGTTCTCCAGGGCGATGGACAGGCCGAGCCCGCTGCCCTCGGAGCGCGGCCGCGAGGCGCTCGCCTTGTAGAACCGGTCGAAGACGTGCGGCAGCACGTCCTCGGGGATGCCGGGCCCGTGGTCGCGCACCGCGATCACGACCGCGTCGTCCGCCGCCGACACCGACACCCGCACCGGCGAACCGCCGTGCTTGAGCGCGTTGCCGATGAGGTTCGCCATGATGACGTCCAGCCGGCGCGGATCGAGCAGGGCGTGGATGCCGCGCTCGGCGTCCAGGTCGACGGCGTCCAGCCAGGCGCGCGCGTCGATGCAGGCGGTGATCTGGTCGGCGACGTCGACGTCGTCCAGGACCAGCCGGGCCGTCCCCGCGTCGAAGCGGGTGACCTCCATCAGGTTCTCGACGAGGGTGTTCAGCCGCCGCGTCTCGCTGACCACCAGCCGCACCGCGGGCTCGATCATCGGGTCGATGCTGCCCGACTCGGCGTCCAGCTCCTCCTCCAGCACCTCCGCGACGGTGGTGATGGCGGTCAGCGGCGTCCGCAGCTCGTGCGACATGTCGGCGACGAACCGGCGCGAGGCCTCGTCGCGGGCGGCCATGTCGTCGACCCGCTTCTCCAGCGCCTCCGCCGTCCGGTTGAACGTCCGCGACAGATCGGCCAGTTCGTCCGTCCCGGACACCCGCAGCCGGGTGTCCAGCCGCCCCTCGCCGAGCCGGCGCGCCGCGACGCCCAGCCGGTGCACCGGCTTCAGGACGGTCGTGGCGGCGGCCTGGGCGAGCAGCGCGGCCCCGATCAGCGCCAGAGCGGTGGCGATCCCCAGCGACCAGGCCAACGAGTTGAGGTCCTTGGCCTCCGGCTCCAGCGACTTGCGCATGTACCCGGTCGGACCGCCGCCGATGACCTTCGTCCCGGCCACCAGATAGGGCGTCCCGTGGGTCACGACCCGCTGCCAGTACACGTGGTACGGGGACTTGTTGCCGCCCGAGAGGTCCTGCTGTTTGTTGACCGCCGTGCGCAGCGACCCGGGCACGTCCTCCAGCGAGAACCCGTTCAGCCCGCCCGAGCTGCCGTACACGGTCTGGCCGCTGCCGTCCGCGGCCACCAGCAGCACGCTGAACCGCTGGCTGCTGTTGGCCATCTGCCCGGCGGTGTGCTGCAGTTCGTCCTGCGAGGGGTGCTCCGGCAGCGAACCCGCCCGGTTCTGCATCTCCTGCTCGAAGTCCCGCAGCACCGAGCCCTGCGTGCGGGTCAGGACGGCCTCGCGGTTCAGCCAGTAGGCGATGCCGGACGCGGACACGGCGGCGGTCAGCGCCACCGCGCCGAAGACCACGACGAGCCGCAGCCGCAGGCTCGTCAGACGCAGCCGTGACACTCTTCCCCTGCGCGCCGCGGACCGGCCGCGCAGCCCCCCTTGCGCCTGGGTCACTGAGGGGCGTCCAGGCGGTAGCCGACGCCGCGCACGGTACGGATCAGGACGGGGGACGACGGCACGTCCTCCACCTTGGCCCGCAGCCGCTGGACACAGGCGTCCACCAGCCGCGAGTCGCCCAGGTAGTCGTGCTCCCACACCAGGCGCAGCAACTGCTGCCGGGACAGCGCCTGGCCGGGCCGCCGGCTCAGTTCGAGCAGCAGCCGCAGCTCGGTCGGGGTGAGCTGGAGGTCCTCGCCGTTCTTCGTCACCGTCATCGCGGCACGGTCGATGACGAGGCTGCCGAAGGTGGCCGCGTCGCTCGACTCGCGCTCGCCGCGCCGCAGCACGGCCCGGATCCGGGCGTCCAGCACCCGGCCCTGGATGGGCTTGACGACGTAGTCGTCGGCGCCGGACTCCAGCCCGACGACCACGTCGATGTCGTCGCTGCGCGCGGTGAGCAGGATGATGGGCAGCTGGTCGGTGCGCCGGATGCGACGGCACACCTCGAACCCGTCGATGCCGGGCAGCATCACGTCCAGCACGATCAGATCCGGCCGTTGCTCGCGCAGCAGCTTCAGACCGTCCTCACCGCTCGCAGCGGTCGCCACCCGGTGTCCCTGGCGCGTCAGTGAGAGCTCCAGGGCCGTACGGATGGCGTCGTCGTCCTCGATCAGCAACAGGGAAGGCACGGGCTCATTCTGGCCCATGAGGGGGCCGTCGTTCGACCTGTGGGGCGGGGCCCGTCCGGGCGCGACCGCCGGAGCGAGGTGGCCGCGGCGGCGCGCGCGGCTCGCGGCGGGTCGGCCGCGCCCCGCGAACGCCGGCGCCGGGGTCGGGCATCCATGCGGTTCACAACCCATTGGACCTGCGGTTTTCGACAGGCCCGAGCAGTCCGCGGCGGGCGCTCGGGCCGGGGGCTCGGCCCGCTCGGACGGCATCGGCCGGACCTCCCGACCGGTGCCGGACACCCCGCCGGACCCGCCGGGAATCCGGGGAGCGTCCCGCCGTCCCCGTCGAACGCGCCGGGCCGCGGCTCGTCCGCCGGCCGTCCGGGCGCCACGGCGGACCGCGGACACGGAGACCCGCCCCGGCGGCGGTGTCCGGAAAAGGCGGTGATGTCCGCCCGGCGGCCGGTCCGTTCGCGGCCCCGCGAGGCGGCGCGGGGCACGAACACGGCCCGGTGACGCCGTTCCGGTCGTCCGGGGCCGGACAGCGGGCGCCGAACCGCACCGCGCTGCCGGCCGCCCCTCGCCGCCCCCCGTCAGCCCGCGCCGCTGACCTGCGAGAACCCGAGCCGACGGCCGTACCGCGCCCGCCTGTGGACGATCTGTGCGCCCGCCGTGACAGGCCGCTGTGACAGGTCTGTGACAGTCGGCGGACACGGCGATGAAGTGGCCCGGGCAGTCTTTTCGTCACCAGGCAGGGCGACGCGGGAACAGCACGGCGAAGCCCGGCCGGCGCAGGGAACCGAACACCGTAAGTCCACGACGGGGGGCGCGAGATGAACACGCTGCACGGTATGAGCACCACCGCAGTCGCGGTCGTCACGCGTCTGCACGACGTGCACCGGACCGCCGAGAAGTCCGGCGCCGTGACCGCTCGGGGGTGCGGTCGCGGCGCCGGGCGTCAGCACACCGCCTTCATGACGGTGGTCGACGCGGGGGAACAGGCGGCTCACGGGGGAGCCGCTCAGGGGGAGGACGCGGTGGTGCGCCGCTCGCTGACGGAGGCGGAGTTCACCGCCTACGTCCAGGAGCGCCGCGCCTCCCTGTACGCCACCGCCTACCACCTCACCGGCGACCGGTTCGAGGCCGAGGACCTGCTGCAGAGCGCCCTGTTCTCGACCTACCGGGCCTGGGAGCGCATCAGCGACAAGGCCGCGGTCGGCGGATACCTCCGCCGGACGATGACCAACCTGCACATCAGCGCGTGGCGCCGCCGCAAGCTGAACGAGTACCCGACCGAGGAACTGCCGGAGACGCCCGGTGACACGGACGCGATGCGCGGCACGGAACTGCGCGCGGTCCTGTGGCAGGCGCTGGCCCGGCTGCCCGAACTCCAGCGGACGATGCTGGTCCTGCGCTACTACGAGGGCCGCACCGACCCGGAGATCGCGGAGATCCTCGACATCAGTGTCGGCACGGTGAAGTCCAGCATCTGGCGCTCGCTGCGCCGGCTGCGCGAGGACGAGGTCCTCAGCTTCGGCCGTGACGAGGAGGACGCCTTCGGGGAGCTTGTCGCCTGAGGGTGAACGGGGGAAGGGCCGGCTCCGCTCCACGCAGCCGGTGAACGGGGGAAGCACGGGGGAGCGGTACCGGGGGGACCCGACGGGGGACGTCAGGGGAGCGGTACCGCACCAGCACGGGGGAAGCACCACCCTGGGGGGAGCACGGGGGAACAGAGGGAGCGGGACCGGAGGGCCGGGGGGTCCGTCCAGTCCCGCTTCTTCGTGTGCGTCGGCCTGGGCGGCCGTGTGCGTCGGTCTGGGCGGCCGTGCGCGTCGGCGGTCTAGACGGCCGTGTGCGCCGTCGGGGTCCGGTCGCCCGTCGCCGCGGCGGCCAGCCGGTCCATCGCCTCGTCGCGGTCGCACGCGTACGCGCCCAGCGCGGTCTGGCGGGCCACGATGGAGCGTTCGGTGCGCATCAGCCGCCAGCCGCGGCGCAACAGGAAGGGCACCGACTTGCGGCCCTCCTTCAGGTCCCGCAGGAAGCGGCGCCGGAACGTCTTCACCGGGCCGCGGCTCAGACACAGCGCGTCGGCCAGGACGCCCAGTTCCCGGCAGCGGTTCACGATCTCGGCGGCGAAGATGCCCTCCGCGATGAACAGCGGCGTCCGCCCGATGCCGATCTCCTCCTCGCCCGTGCGGGCGCTGAGCGAGATGTCGTACACGGGAACGTTCGTACGGCCCGTGCCGCACAGGTCCAGGATCGCGGCGACGGCCGCGTCCGCGTCCCACGAGCCGGGGTGGTCCCAGTCGATGTCGGAGCTCCCCGCGACCAGCGGCAGCGTCGGGTCGTCGCCCTCCTTGTAGAAGTCGTCGAGCCGGAGCACCGGGAGGCCGCAGCGGGCGGCGAGCAGGGACTTGCCGGAGCCGGAAGGGCCGCAGAGCAGCACGACTCGCGTGGGTATGGGCGGCAGGGAGGTCACGGGACACCAGTGTGAGGCATCCCCCGGGGCGTCAACGACCCCGCGGGTCGGCTTTGATGCGCGCGTCACACCTCAACTACCCTTCGTGTCGACCGGATCACCTTGCGCAGCAGAAGGCGGCATCGACGATGGCCCGACACGACTCCCCCCAGACTCCCACCGCCCGGCGCGCCCTCGCCGCCCTCGCGACCGCCGGAGTGGCGCTGGGCGCGGGCGCCGGCACCGCCGCCGCGGCGGCCGGCGAGCCCGTCGTCGACGTGGCGCGGACGCGGCCCACCTCGATCGGCCAGATCGACCCGCAGGCCGGGCTGCAGGGGGCGCTGGGCTCGCTGTCCTACGTCACCGGCACGGTCTCCGGTCTCAAGCCCAACCCGCTGGCGGGCACCGGCGTCGACCCCCTCGACAACGGCGTCGGCACCCAGCTCGCCGACTTCAAGCCGCTGACGTCCCAGATGCTGACCGGCCCGGTGGCGCAGGCCCAGTCGATCGGGTCGATCCCGGTGGTGGGCGACGTCACGAAGGTGCTCGGCGGCTGACCGCGCCCCCGCGCGCACGGCGACGCACGGAAGCCGCGCCGCCCCCGGACGGAGGGGTGGCGCGGCTTCCGCGTCTGCGCGGGCGCCCGGGAGCGCCCGGGAGCGCCCGGGAGCGCCGGTTCGGGGCGCCCGAGGGGCCTGCTAGTACGACGACCCGGACGCGCCCAGCGAGCCCGTCGGGTGCCAGACCGTCTTCGTCTCCAGGAAGGCCGTCAGGCGGTCGATGCCCGGCGTCGCCGACCAGTCGTCCACAGACTGTGGACGAAGAACGCGCTTCAGGTTGTCGGCCGCCGCGATCTCCAACTCCTTCGCCAGCGCCTCGTCGGCGCCCGCGAGGTCGATCGCGTTGACGTCCTGGTGCGCGGCCAGCGGCGCCGCGATCTCCGCCGTGCGGCCCGAGAGGATGTTGACGACGCCGCCGGGGACGTCGGAGGTGGCCAGGACCTCGCCGAGGGAGAGCGCCGGGAGCGGGGCGCGCTCGCTCGCGATCACGATCGCCGTGTTGCCCGTGGCGATCACCGGGGCCAGCACCGAGACCAGGCCCAGGAACGACGACTCCTGCGGCGCGAGGACCGCGACCACGCCCGTCGGCTCGGGCGAGGAGAGGTTGAAGAACGGCCCCGCGACCGGGTTCCCGCCGCCCACCACCTGGGCGATCTTGTCGGTCCAGCCCGCGTACCAGACCCAGCGGTCGATCGTCGCGTCGACCTGCTCGGCGGCCTTCGACTTCGACAGGCCCTCGGCGTCGGCGACCTCGCGGACGAACTGGGCCCGGCGGCCCTCCAGCATCTCCGCGACGCGGTAGAGGACCTGGCCCCGGTTGTACGCCGTGGCCCCGGCCCAGCCGCCGAACGCCTTGCGCGCGGCGACGACCGCGTCCCGGGCGTCCTTGCGGGAGGCCTGCGGGGCGTTGGCGAGCCACTCGCCGTTGCCCGCCGCGTCGGCGGCTGACGTCTTCGTGGTCACCTCGTACACCCGGCCGCTCTCGGAACGCGGGAACTTCCCGCCGACGTACAGCTTGTAGGTCTTGAGCACGGAAAGTCGGTCAGACATCGAGGTACGCCTCCAGGCCGTGGCGGCCGCCCTCGCGGCCGAATCCCGACTCCTTGTAGCCGCCGAACGGCGAGGTGGGGTCGAACTTGTTGAACGTGTTGGACCAGACGACGCCGGCCCGGAGCTTGTTCGCGACGGCGAGGATCCGCGACCCCTTCTCCGTCCAGATGCCCGCCGACAGGCCGTACTGCGTGTTGTTGGCCTTGGCGACGGCCTCGTCCGGGGTGCGGAAGGTGAGGACCGACAGCACCGGGCCGAAGATCTCGTCCCGCGCGACCGTGTGCGCCTGGGTGACGTTCGTGAACAGCGTCGGCGCGAACCAGTAGCCGGCGGTGGGCAGTTCACAGGCCGGGGACCAGCGCTCGGCGCCCTCCGCCTCGCCCTGCTCGACGAGGGTGGTGATGCGGGCGAGCTGCTCGGCGGAGTTGATCGCGCCGATGTCGGTGTTCTTGTCGAGCGGGTCGCCGAGGCGCAGGGTCGACAGGCGGCGCTTGAGCGAGTCCAGCACCTCCTCCTGGACCGACTCCTGGACGAGCAGGCGGCTGCCCGCACAGCAGACCTGGCCCTGGTT
The DNA here is from genome assembly GCF_042880855.1 of Streptomyces sp. NPDC058291. Lineage (NCBI taxonomy): Bacteria > Bacillati > Actinomycetota > Actinomycetes > Kitasatosporales > Streptomycetaceae > Streptomyces > Streptomyces sp. NPDC058291. The sequence goes on along the minus strand of NZ_JBHVYK010000005.1, from coordinate 148,426 downwards.
GAAGAAGATGCCGCTGACGATGCCCTCGACGGCCTGGTCGATCGGGGCGTCGTCGAAGACGATGTTCGCGCCCTTGCCGCCCAGTTCGAGGGTGAGCTTCTTGCGGCTGCCCGCGACCGTGCGCGCGATCTCCTTGCCGACGGCCGTGGAGCCGGTGAAGGCGACCTTGTTCACGTCGGGGTGGGCGACGAGCGCGGCACCCGCGTCGCCGTAGCCCGGCAGGATGTTCACGACGCCCTTGGGCAGACCGGCCTGGCGGCAGACGTCCGCGAAGAACAGCGCCGACAGGGGGGTCGTCTCGGCGGGCTTGAGCACCACCGTGTTGCCCGTGGCCAGCGCGGGGGCGATCTTCCACGCCAGCATCAGCAGCGGGAAGTTCCAGGGGATGACCTGGCCGGCCACGCCCAGCGGCTTCGGCGAGGAGCCGAACCCGGCGTGGCCGAGCTTGTCGGCCCAGCCCGCGTAGTAGAAGAAGTGCGCGGCGACCAGCGGGAGGTCGGCGTCGCGCGTCTCCTTGATGGGCTTGCCGTTGTCCAGCGTCTCCAGGACGGCGAGCTCGCGGGAGCGCTCCTGGATGATGCGGGCGATGCGGAAGAGGTACTTCGCGCGCTCGGCGCCCGGCAGCGCGGACCACTTCTCGAAGGCCTTGCGGGCGGCCCGCACGGCACGGTCGACGTCCGCCTCGCCCGCCTGGGCGATCTCGGAGAGGACCTCCTCGGTGGACGGCGAGACGGTCTTGAAGACCTTGCCGTCGGCCGCCTCGGTGAACTCGCCGTCGATGAACAGACCGTAGGAGGGCGCGATGTCGACGACCGAGCGGGACTCGGGAGCCGGTGCGTACTCGAAAGCGGAGGTGAATGCGGATGCCATGGTGATCAGTCCACCGTCACGTAGTCGGGGCCGGAGTAGCGGCCGGTGGCCAGCTTCTGACGCTGCATCAGCAGATCGTTCAGGAGCGAGGAGGCGCCGAAGCGGAACCAGTGGTTGTCGAGCCAGTCCCCGCCCGCGGTCTCGTTGACCAGGACGAGGAACTTGATCGCGTCCTTGCTGGTGCGGATGCCGCCGGCGGGCTTCACGCCGACCTGGACGCCGGTCTGGGCGCGGAAGTCGCGGACGGCCTCCAGCATGAGCAGGGTGTTGGCCGGGGTGGCGTTCACGGCGACCTTGCCGGTGGACGTCTTGATGAAGTCCGCGCCGGCCAGCATGCCGAGCCAGCTCGCCCGCCGGATGTTGTCGTACGTCGACAGCTCGCCCGTCTCGAAGATGACCTTGAGGCGGGCCGCCCCCGAGGCCTCCTTCACGGCGACGATCTCGTCGTACACCTTCATGTACCTGCCCGCCAGGAACGCCCCGCGGTCGATGACCATGTCGATCTCGTCGGCGCCGGCGGCGACCGCGTCGCGCACGTCGGCCAGCTTCACGTCGAGGGCGGCGCGGCCGGCCGGGAACGCGGTGGCGACCGAGGCGACCTTCACGCCGGAGCCGGCGACGGCCTCCTTGGCGACGGCCACCATGTCGGGGTAGACGCAGACCGCGGCCGTGGCGGGGGCCGAGCGGTCGGTCGGGTCGGGCCGGACCGCTTTCGCGCCGAGCGCCCGGACCTTGCCCGGGGTGTCCGCGCCTTCCAGCGTCGTCAGGTCGACCATCGAGATGGCGAGGTCGATGGCGTACGCCTTCGCGGTCGTTTTGATGGAACGGGTGCCGAGCGCGGCGGCGCGCGCCTCCAGGCCGACCGCGTCGACCCCGGGCAGCCCGTGGAGGAAGCGGCGCAGCGTGCTGTCGGACGAGGTGACGTCCGAGAGGGTGCGGGCCGCGCTGGGTGCATTGGTGGGCATGGTCACCAGACGAGCATATCTACGCGCGTAGCGGGTGTACACCCCCGGAAGTAGTCCGGGGGCTCGGCGCATGCCGGGGCTCCGCGTGGGAGCGGGCGGCGGACGTCGGGCAGAATCGGGGCCATGACGAGCCCGGAAGACCAGTCACCAGCGCCGCGGCCCTCGGGGGCGTCGCACCCCGCGGATCCCGAGATCAGGGACCGCGTGTACCGGTCGTCCGGGGGCATCGCCGGCGGCGTGCTGCTGCTCGCCCTCGTCGGCTGGCTCGGCATCGACGCGATCGTCGCCGGCGAGGGGCGCACCCCGTGGCTGGCGCTCGCCACGATGATCCTGCTGGTCCCGCTGATCGTCGCCCTGACCCTGCGGCCCGCCGTCTTCGCGAGCCAGGAGCGGATGCGGGTGCGCAACCCCTTCCGGGTCATCGTGCTGCCCTGGGGGCAGATCGCCACGCTGCGCTCCGGTTACTCCAACGAGGCGCTCACCGTGGGGGGGACCAGGTTCCAGCTGTGGTCCATCCCCGTCTCGCTGCGGGCCCGCAAGCGGGCGACCCGCCGGGTGTCGCGCGCGGCGGCCGGGCAGGACGCCCGCGGCGGCCGGGGCGCGGCCGCACTCGGGGCTTTCGGCGGCGGACGCGGACGGGCGGGCGCCGTCGCCGCGGACGGGCCCGCGCGGGCCGGGGCCGACCGGGCCATGGACGACCTGCGCGGGCTGTGGGAGGCACGCGAGAAGGAGGAGAGCGCGCAGGGCGAGGTGAGCGTGCGCTGGGCCTGGGAGATCCTCGGCCCGGCCGCCGCGGGAGCCGTCGTGCTGGCGATCCTGCTCGCGGTGGGCTGACGAGCGGTTCTGACGAGCGGTTCTGAGGAGTGCGCTGACGGCCGTCGGCCGGGGACGCGGTGATCGCGAGGTTCCGGCAGCCGTCGGCCTTCCGGCCCCGAGGCGAGCGGACAGGACGCCGCGGCCGCGGCGCCGGTGTCGGCGCCGGTGTCCGCGCGCCGGTGTCAGCGGCAGCCGCCCCGGCGGCCGAGGGTGTCCACGGGGGTCGCGCCGGGGCGGGTCCACTGCGGGACGGGGCGGCTGGTCGGGCCCCGGGCGGCGTTGCCGTCGGCGTCCGAGCGCCAGTACCGGCACGGGCCGTCTCCCTCGGGCCGGCCCTCGGGGTCGTCCTCCCAGGCCTCGGCGGGACGGCGGCGGACGACGGCAGCCGCGGCCGTACGGCGTCATGTCGAGCAGGGCGAAGGACCCGCTGAACGGCTCGTTGCCGCGGCCCGTCGTGGAGCAGGTGAGGAACACGCGGTCGCCGTCGCACAGGAACAACACGCGCCCGGCGGACCCGCCCCCGAACCCGGCGGACCCGGCGGACACGGCCCCGGCCCCGGCGGACACGGGCCCGGCGGACCCGGCCCGGGACCCGGCGGACACGGCCCCGAATCCGGCAGACCCGGCCCCGAACCCGGCGGACAGGCCCGGCGGACAGGCCCGGCGGACCCGGCCCGGGACCCGGCGGACAGGCCCGGCGGACAGGCCTGGCGGACCCGGCCCGGGACCCGGCGGACCCGGCCCGGGACACGGCCCCGGACCCGGCGGACACGCGCCCGGCGGACACCGGCACGGCCGACCCGCACGGGTCGCCGCCGCGAGGATCGGCCGGTGCGAGGGACCGACGGCGTGGGTGTCAGATGCCGGCCGCCGCCGACAGGTCCTGCTTGATCGCGGCGAGGAGGGCGTCCGCCCGGGTGCGCGCGGCCGGCAGGTCGTCGTGGGCGGCGACCGGGATCACGACCTCCAGGTAGCACTTCAGCTTCGGCTCGGTACCGCTGGGCCGGACGATGACCCGGGCGCCGTCGAGCGTGTAGCGCAGGCCGTCGGTGGGCGGCAGGGTGTCCGTGCCCCGCGTCAGGTCCTCGGCCCGGGTGACGGTCAGGCCCGCCAGCGAGGCCGGAGGCCGGGCGCGCAGCCGCTCCATCGCGCGGGCGATGACCGAGAGGTCCCGCACCCGCACGGACAGCTGGTCGGTGGCGTGCAGACCGTGCTCCACGGCGAGGTCGTCGAGGAGGTCGAGCAGGGTGCGGCCCTCCTCCTTGAGCTCCGAGGCGAGCTCGGTGACCAGCAGGGCGGCGGTGATGCCGTCCTTGTCGCGCACGCCGTCGGGGTCCACGCAGTAGCCGAGGGCCTCCTCGTAGCCGTAGCGCAGGCCGTCGACGCGGGCGATCCACTTGAAGCCGGTGAGGGTCTCCTCGTAGGGCAGGCCCGCCTTCTCGGCGATGCGGCCGAGCAGCGAGGAGGACACGATCGACTCCGCGAAGACGCCGCGCGCGCCCCGCCGGACGAGATGCGCGGCGAGCAGCGAGCCGACCTCGTCGCCCCGCAGCATGCGCCAGTCGCCCGCGTGGGGGACGGCCACGGCGCAACGGTCCGCGTCCGGGTCGTTGGCGATGATCAGGTCGGGCGCGCTCGCGCGGGCGGCGGCGAACGCGAGGTCCATCGCGCCGGGCTCTTCCGGGTTGGGGAAGGCCACGGTCGGGAACTCCGGGTCGGGCTCGGCCTGGTCGGCGACGAGGACCGGCGTCGGGAAGCCCGCGCGGGCGAACGCGGCGAGCAGGACGTCCTTGCCGACGCCGTGCATCGCGGTGTAGACCGTGCGGGCCGTGCGCGGGGAGCCGGGGGCGAGCACGGCGTCCGTGCGGGCCAGATAGGCGTCGAGGACGGCGTCGTCGAGGATCTGCCAGCCTTCTCCGTCCGGGCGGGGGACCTCGTCCAGGCTTCGCACCGCGTCGATCTCCGCGGCGATCTCGGCGTCGGCCGGCGGCACGATCTGCGAGCCGTCGCCCAGGTACACCTTGTAACCGTTGTCGCGGGGCGGGTTGTGGCTGGCCGTGACCTCGACCCCGGCGACCGCGCCCAGGTGCCTTATGGCGTACGCCAGGACGGGGGTCGGCAGCGGGCGGGGCAGGACGGCCGCGCGCAGACCGGCGCCCGTCATGACCGCGGCCGTGTCGCGGGCGAAGTCGGCCGACTTGTGCCGGGCGTCGTAGCCGATGACCACGAGACCGCCCTCCTGGCCCTTGCCCTTGAGGTACGCGGCGAGCCCGGCGGCGGCGCGGATGACGACCGCGCGGTTCATCCGCATGGGGCCGGCCCCCAGCTCGCCGCGCAGACCGGCGGTGCCGAACTGGAGCGTGCCGCTGAAGCGGTCGGCGAGCTCGGCGACGTCGCCGGCCTCGATCAGCCCGGCGAGCTCGGCGCGGGTCTGCGGATCGGGGTCCTCGGCGAGCCAGGTCCGGGCGCGGGCGAGGAGATCGTCGTGCACGGGAGTCAGCCTCCGGTTGGGTGGGGACGCCGGTTGTCCGCCGGCTCGGACCGGCGTCGTCCGGCCCGTCTGGGAGTCCCCCGTTCGGGGGATGTGGGGACGAGGCCCGTTCGGGGCCGAGGGGCGCGTTCCGGGGGCGCGGGCCCCCGGCGGCGCGCTCAGATGCGGCCGAGCACCTGGGCCAGCAGCGCGCCCATGCGCGTCGCGCTGTCGCGGCCCGCCTGCAGGACCTCTTCGTGGTTCAGCGGCTCGCCCGTCATGCCGGCGGCGAGGTTGGTCACCAGGGAGATGCCGAGCACCTCGGCGCCGGCCTCGCGGGCGGCGATGGCCTCCAGCACCGTCGACATGCCCACCAGGTCCGCTCCGATGGCGCGGGCCATGCGGATCTCGGCCGGCGTCTCGTAGTGCGGGCCGGGGAACTGGGCGTAGACGCCCTCCTCCAGCGTGGCGTCGATCTCCTTGCACAGGGCGCGCAGCCGCGGCGAGTACAGGTCCGTCAGGTCGACGAAGTTCGCGCCGACGACGGGGGAGGTCGCGGTGAGGTTGATGTGGTCGCTGATCAGCACCGGCTGACCGGGGCGCATGCCCACGCGCAGGCCGCCGCAGCCGTTGGTCAGCACGATCGTCTTGCAGCCGGCCGCCACCGCGGTGCGGACGCCGTGGGCGACGGCGGCGACGCCGCGGCCCTCGTAGTAGTGGGTGCGGCCCAGGAAGACCAGCGCCCGCTTCTCGCCCATCTGGTACGAGCGGATCTTGCCGCCGTGGCCCTCGACCGCGGGCGGCGGGAAGCCGGGCAGCTCGGTGACCTGGAACTCCGCGTCGGGGGTGCCCAGGGCGTCGACGGCCGGAGCCCAGCCGGAGCCCATCACGAGGGCGACGTCGTGGGTCTCGGCGCCGGTCAGTTCGCGCAGACGCGCGGCGGCGGCGTCGGCGGCGGCGTGCGGGTCGCCCTGGATGTCGTCCGGGAGAAGAGATGCGTTCACGCGACTGAGGGTAGCCGCTTCCGGCCTACGCGCGTAGATGCCGAAGCCGACGGGATGGCGATCGTTGTCTTGTCGTTTCCAACGAGGGACGCGCCGCCGCCGGAGCGGTCACTCGCCCGTGACGAAGATGTCCTTGTCGTTGAAGACCTCGACGATGAAGATCAACAGCCTGCCGACGCTGACCGTGTACTCGATGAGGATGCTCTGGGTCAGCCGGATCGTCCGGTCGTCCCCGGTGGAGCTTATGGGTCGGGACAGGTCGGGGAACGGATCCGCGGCGAGCATCATGATGCCCTTCTCGAACGCGGCCCGCTGCTGTTCGTCGAGCCGGTCGCGCGCCGCTGCCGCCTGCTCCGTGTAGAAGACGGTGTACGCAGTCCTGCCGGTCATCGCGCCCTCCCGTTCGTGTGCTGGTGCTCGTCGAGTCTAGAGTCGGCCGAGCTCAGCAGGGCCGCTTCCGCAGCTCCATCACGTAATCGTCTGGCGCCCCGGCCGATTCGGCCGCGTCGGCGACCTCGCCCAGGTACCGGGCCGAGGGCAGCCCGCCCTCGTAGCCGTTCAGAACGTACATCCAGGCGGACTCCTCGGCCTCCAGGGTGTGCACCCGCACCCGGGCCCGCCGGTAGATGCCGAGGCCGACGCCCTCCCAGCGGTCCAGGGAGTCCTCGTCCATGGGGGCGACGTCGTACAGCGCGACGAAGACCTGAGCGCCGGGGTCCTCCACGACCGTGGCCAGCGCGCCCTCCCAGCCCAGCTGCTCGCCGCCGAACGTCAGCCGCCAGCCGTTCAGCCAGCCGGTGGCGCGCAGCGGCGAGTGGGGAGCGCGGCGGGTCATCAGCCGCGCGTCGAGGTTGCCGGCGTACGCGGCGTAGAGCGACATGCAAGGAGAGTACGGCAGTCGGCGCGGGCGTCACTCTGGTCACAGTCCGGGCGTCCGCGGCCCCCGGGGCGGTACCACCGCGGCCGGTACGGGACAATGGAGTACGTGACTCGGATCGTGATCATCGGTGGCGGACCCGGCGGCTATGAGGCGGCCCTGGTGGCCGCGCAGCTCGGCGCGGAGGTGACCGTCGTCGACTGCGACGGTCTGGGCGGAGCGTCGGTGCTGACCGACTGCGTGCCGTCGAAGACCCTGATCGCCACGGCCGAGGTGATGACCACCTTCGACTCCTCGTACGAGGAGCTCGGCATCATCGTCGCCGACGACACCCCGCCGCTGGAGCAGGCGGCCCGGGTGGTCGGGGTGGATCTCGGCAAGGTCAACCGCCGGGTGAAGCGGCTCGCGCTCGCCCAGTCGCACGACATCACCGCCTCCGTCACCCGGGCCGGCGCCCGCGTGCTGCGCGGCCGCGGCCGGCTGGAGGGCATGCAGGCCCTCGACGGCTCCCGCAAGGTGGTGGTCTCCGCCGCCGACGGGACCGAGGAGACCCTCACCGCCGACGCCGTCCTGCTCGCCACCGGCGCCCACCCGCGCGAGTTGCCCGACGCCCAGCCCGACGGCGAGCGCATCCTGAACTGGACCCAGGTCTACGACCTCGCCGAGCTGCCCGAGGAGCTCATCGTGGTCGGCTCGGGCGTCACGGGCGCGGAGTTCGCCGGCGCCTACCAGGCCCTCGGCTCGAAGGTCACCCTCGTCTCCTCCCGCGACCGGGTGCTGCCCGGCGAGGACCCGGACGCCGCCGCCGTGCTGGAGGACGTCTTCCGCCGCCGCGGCATGAACGTCATGGCCCGCTCGCGCGCCGAGTCCGCCAAACGGGTCGGCGACCGGGTCGAGGTCACCCTGTCCGACGGCCGGGTCATCACCGGCTCGCACTGCCTCATGGCCGTCGGCGCCATCCCCAACAGCGAGGGGATGGGCCTGGAGGAGGCGGGCGTCAAGGTCCGCGAGTCCGGGCACATCTGGACCGACAAGGTCTCCCGGACCACCGCCCCGGGCGTGTACGCCGCCGGAGACGTGACCGGGATCTTCGCGCTGGCCTCCGTCGCCGCCATGCAGGGGCGCATCGCCATGTACCACTTCCTGGGCGACGCGGTGGCCCCGCTCAACCTCAAGACGGTCTCCTCGAACGTCTTCACCGACCCCGAGATCGCCACCGTCGGCTACAGCCAGGCCGACGTGGACGGCGGGAAGATCGACGCCCGGGTCGTCAAGCTGCCGCTGCTGCGCAACCCGCGCGCCAAGATGCAGGGCATCCGGGACGGCTTCGTCAAGATCTTCTGCCGGCCCGGCACCGGGATCGTCGTCGGCGGCGTGGTCGTCGCGCCGCGCGCCTCGGAACTGATCCACCCCATCTCGATCGCCGTCGACAACAACCTGACGGTCGAACAGATCGCGAACGCGTTCACCGTGTACCCGTCCCTTTCCGGGTCGATCGCGGAGGTGGCGCGACAGCTGCACACGCGCAAGACGGCGGGCGAGGTCTGACGGCCGCTGTCGGCGACCGGCCGGACTGCCGTCCGGTCGTGGGGAGTTGACGGCCCGTGCGCAGCGGGCCGCCGTAAGGTGCGCAGGCGCCGGTAAGGGACTTGCGCCTTATACCACTGGCCGTCCCCCTGTGCGAACAACTTCTACTATTCGGCGCAAAGAGCTGAAAGCAGACGGTCGTCCGCGTTACTGTCAGTTTCGTGTTCGCTGCAGAACGTCGCCAATTGATCCTCGAAATGGTGCGAGCGAACGGGGCCGTGTCGCTCCGTGAACTCGCCCGCGTCGTCCAGACCTCCGAAGTGACCGTACGGCGGGACGTGCGCGCACTGGAGGCAGAAGGACTCCTCGACCGCCGGCACGGCGGTGCGGTATTGCCGGGCGGGTTCACGCGAGAATCCGGCTTTCCGCAGAAATCCCATCTCGCGACCGCCGAAAAGACCGCCATCGCGGACCTCGCCGCCAACTTCGTCGAAGAGGGCGAGGCCATCGTGGTCGGGGCGGGCACCACGACCCAGGAGCTGGCCCGCCGGCTCGCCCGGGTGCCCGGTCTGACCGTGGTCACCAACTCCCTGCTGGTGGCGCAGGCCTTGGCCCATGCCAACCGGGTCGAGGTCGTGATGACCGGCGGCACCCTGCGCGGCTCCAACTACGCCCTCGTGGGCAGCGGCGCCGAGCAGTCCCTGCAGGGGCTGCGGGTCTCGCGGGCCTTCCTCTCCGGGAGCGGGCTGACCGCCGAGCGCGGGCTGTCCACGTCCAACATGCTGTCGGCGTCCGTGGACCGGGCGCTGGTGCAGGCCGCCGCCGAGGTCGTGGTCCTCGCCGACCACACCAAGCTCGGCACCGACACCATGTTCCAGACGGTGCCCACGGACCTCATCACCCGCCTGGTGACCGACGAGCCGCCCGCGCACGACGAGCGCGCCGCCACCGAGCTGCAGGCCCTGGCCGACCAGGGGGTGCAGATCGCCGTGGCCGGGGCGACGGGAAGCCAGGGGGGTGACACGGTCCCGGCGCGCCACCAGCAGCAGCGTCGGGACGTGCCGCTGCCGGCCCCTCGCCGGGGCCAGGTCCCGGGCGCTCCGGCGGGGCTGCGCGCGACCTCGATGCTGGGCGAGCAGTCCCCCGGCGGGGAGCGCGCCCGCGTCGCCGACCTGCGCCGTCGCTGACCTCCCCGGCCGCCACGGGGCTGCCGCCCCGGGCCCCGCCGCGGCTGAGGAAGCCGACGCGGGGAGAGCACCGGCCGGCCTGCGGCAGTCGCGTGGGCTGGACGGCCCGGGCGGGTCGGATGCCCGGGCGGGCCGTCCGGGGCCGGTGGGCCGGGTCGCCCACCCGGGGGCCCGGGCTCCCGAGGACCCCGGCTCCCGAGGGCCCCGGCAGTCGCCCGGAACGCGGTGAGGCGCCCGACAGGCGGGCGCCTCGACACGTCGACCGGTGAGGTCAGTCCTTGATCTCGCAGATCGCGGCGCCCGAGGTGATGGACGCGCCGACCTCCGCCGCGAGCCCCTTCACGGTGCCCGAGCGGTGGGCGTTGAGCGGCTGCTCCATCTTCATCGCCTCGAGGACGACGATCAGGTCGCCCTCCTTGACCTCCTGCCCCTCCTCGACGGCCACCTTGACGATGGTGCCCTGCATCGGAGAGGCCAGGGTGTCGCCGGAGGCCATGGGGCCGGACTTCTTGGCCGCGCGGCGCTTGGGCTTGGCGCCCGCCGCGAGGCCGGTGCGGGCCAGGGACATGCCGAGCGAGGACGGGAGGGAGACCTCCAGGCGCTTGCCGCCGACCTCGACGACGATCGTCTCGCGGTCCGTCTCGTCCTCGGCCTCGGTGTCGGCCGCGGCGGAGAAGGCGGGGATCTCGTTGACGAACTCGGTCTCGATCCACCGGGTGTGGACCGTGAACGGGTCCCGGCTGCCGGTGAGCTCGGGGGCGAACGCCGGGTCCTTGACGACCGCGCGGTGGAACGGGATCGCCGTGGCCATGCCCTCGACCTGGAACTCCTCCAGGGCGCGGGCCGCCCGCTGCAGCGCCTGCTCACGGGTGGCGCCGGTGACGATCAGCTTGGCCAGGAGCGAGTCCCACGCCGGGCCGATGACCGAGCCGGACTCGACGCCGGCGTCCAGGCGCACGCCCGGACCGGACGGCGCCTCGAAGCGGGTCACCGTGCCCGGTGCGGGCAGGAAGTTGCGGCCCGGGTCCTCGCCGTTGATGCGGAACTCGAACGAGTGCCCGCGCAGCTCCGGGTCGCCGTAGCCGAGCTCCTCGCCGTCGGCGATGCGGAACATCTCGCGCACCAGGTCGATGCCGGCGACCTCCTCGGTGACCGGGTGCTCGACCTGGAGACGGGTGTTGACCTCCAGGAAGGAGATCGTCCCGTCGAGGCCGACGAGGAACTCCACGGTGCCGGCGCCGACGTAGCCGGCCTCCTTGAGGATGGCCTTGGAGGAGGCGTACAGCTCGGCGACCTGCGCCTCGGACAGGAACGGCGCCGGGGCCTCCTCGACCAGCTTCTGGTGGCGGCGCTGGAGGGAGCAGTCGCGGGTGGACACCACGACCACGTTGCCGTGGCGGTCGGCCAGGCACTGCGTCTCCACGTGCCGCGGCTTGTCCAGGTAGCGCTCGACGAAACACTCGCCCCGGCCGAAGGCGGCGACCGCCTCGCGGACGGCCGAGTCGTACAGCTCGGGCACCTCTTCGAGGGTGCGGGCGACCTTGAGACCGCGTCCGCCGCCGCCGAAGGCGGCCTTGATCGCGATCGGCAGGCCGTGCTCCTCGGCGAAGGCGACGACCTCGTCGGCGCCGGACACCGGGTCGGGCGTGCCGGCGACCAGCGGCGCGCCGGCACGCTGGGCGATGTGCCGGGCGGCGACCTTGTCGCCGAGGTCGCGGATGGCCTGCGGCGGCGGGCCGATCCAGATCAGGTCGGCGTCCAGGACCGCCTGGGCGAACTCGGCGTTCTCCGACAGAAAGCCGTAGCCCGGGTGGACGGCGTCGGCGCCGGACTCCCGCGCCGCGTTCAGCACCTTGCCGATGTCGAGATAGCTGGTCGCCGGAGTGTCACCGCCCAGGGCGAACGCCTCATCCGCCGCGCGGACATGCAGAGCGTCCCGGTCCGGGTCGGCGTAGACGGCCACGCTCGCGATACCGGCATCCCGGCACGCCCGGGCCACGCGGACTGCGATTTCGCCACGGTTGGCGATGAGCACCTTGCGCACGATTGAGGCTCCCTCCTTGAAACAAGCCGAGTTTAGGGACTGCCGACACGGCTCTACGACCCGTCCCCAAAGGTGAGCTTGCCCACACGGAGCGTGATGTCAGGCTCACTCGACCGCGAAATCCCTTGTAGTACCGCCGTACGCAGCACTCCTGCCGGAAACCCTAGCCCTCATGTGTGGTCAAGGTCTCTGTGAGAGCGTGCTGCGGCCCACTCCGTTTCTTTGTCGAGTCCCTACGAATGGCCCAATGATTCTTTGCCGCACGCAGAACCCTTGTCCCATCGTTTACCCGTTAGTAGCGTTCCGGGTGTCCCGGACGTACTTGAGGTAACAGCTAGCTTGCCCGGACCCGCTGAGGTCCGGCTCGAAAGTGGGTGGGGACCGGTGGTCCGCAGACCGGTGGCGTGGGTCGTGGCGATCGTGCTGTTCGTCGAGGCGATCGGGATCGCCGCGCTGAACTGGTTCATGGGCGTCGTGGTGGACCGGCAGGACATGTCCCTGGCCGGCCTGGACCCGCACGTGATGTCGACGTCCTCGAAGGTCGGCGGGATCGTCTTCGGGCTCTACTTCGCCCTGTGCGGCGTGGTGGCCCTGCTGGTGGCGCTGCGCGACCGGGCGCCCGCGGGCTTCGGCCGGGTCCTGCTGATCAGCGCGGCCGTCGTGCACGGCCTGCTGGGCGCCTTCGCGTGGGGGCTGCTGGGCGTGCCGCAGTTCCTCTTCATGGTGGTCGTGCTCGCCCTGATCGTGCTGCTGCTGATGACGTACGACGCCCGGCAGCGGCCCGCCCGGACGCCCCAGGACGGCAAGGGCGACGCCGGCGGGTCGCCCGCCGCGCGCCCGGCCACCGCGCCTCAGCCGGTCACGCCTCCGGCGGCGCCCACAACTCCGTGATGCCGACGCCCAGTTGCGCCAGCAGTCGGCGCACCAGGGGCAGGCTGATGCCGATGACGTTGCCGTGGTCGCCGTCGATGCCGTCGACGAACGGGGCCGAACGGCCGTCGAGGGTGAACGCCCCGGCGACGTACAGGGGCTCGCCCGAGGCGACGTAGGCGGCGACCTCCGCGTCCGACGGCTCGCCGAAGCGGACGACGGTGGAGGCGGTCGCCGAGGCGTGGCGCCCGCTGGCGGTGTCGTAGACGCAGTGGCCGGTCTGGAGCGTCCCGGCCCGGCCGCGCATCGCCTTCCAGCGCGCGGTCGCCTCGGCGGCGTCCGCCGGCTTGCCCAGCGCCTCGCCGTCCAGGTCGAGCACCGAGTCGCAGCCGATCACCAGGGCGCCCTTGACCTCGGGCCGGGCGGCCACGACGGACGCCTTGGCCTCGGCGAGGGCGAGGGCCAGCTCGGCCGGGGTGGGGGCGGTGACGGCGTCCTCGTCGACGCCGCTCACGATCACCTCGGGGGCGAGGCCGGCCTGGCGCAGCAGATTCAGCCGGGCGGGGGACTGGGAGGCGAGGACGAGTCGGCGCATGCGGTCAGCCTAGGGCCTGTCGTTCGGATCAGTCCGCAGAAGCGGGGCGAGCAGGCACCGTCGGACTCCCGCGGCCTGATCCGGACGACAGACCCCGGCGGCGGCGGAGTTCACCTGACACCCAGCACGATCATGGCCACCACCATGGCCAGGGCGAGGAAGAAGCCGAGTCTGCGCAGGGTCTCCTGCATGTCGCGGAGTTCCTCGGGCGGCTCGTTCTCGGGGTCGGACCACAGCATTCCACCAGCGTGCGGCTCGACGCGTCGACGGCGCCTGAGTACCCGTACTCAAGTTGCGGCCCGCAGCCGTTCACCTGATGTCCGGTGTGCGTCGGCTGCGGGCCGGTGGGGGGCTCGTCGCGCAGTTCCCCGCGTCCCCGAGAACGGGCCCCCGAAGGGGGCCGGGCGACCCTAGGCGGGCCAGTAGGTGCGGGTCCAGGACGCCTGGCCGGGCTGCGGCAGGCGCTGTCCCGCGATGCGGGCCGGGTCGGACCACGCGTCCCTGGGGCCGCCTTCGGCGCCGGACGGTGCGGCCGCCGCCGCCGCGGCGCGGGCCCGGACCACCGCCAGGGCGGCGGCGAGCTCCTCGGGGGTCGGGTTGCCCCGAACGACCTTGATCGTCACAGCGGCTCCTTAGAGGGGGATGTTGCCGTGCTTCTTCGGGGGCAGGGATTCCCGCTTGGTGCGCAGTTGACGCAGACCGCGCACGATGTGCCGGCGGGTGTCGGACGGCATGATCACCGAGTCGACGTAGCCGCGCTCGGCGGCGACGTACGGGTTGAGGAGGGCGTCCTCGTACTCCCGGATCAGCCGGGCGCGCACCGTCTCCGCGTCCTCGGCGCTCCCGCCGTTCGCCTCCGCCTCCGCCTCCGCGATCGTGCGGCGGTGCAGGATGTTGACCGCGCCCTGGGCCCCCATGACCGCGATCTGCGCGGTCGGCCAGGCCAGGTTGAGGTCCGCGCCCAGGTGCTTGGAGCCCATGACGTCGTACGCGCCGCCGAAGGCCTTGCGGGTGATGACGGTGATCAGTGGCACGGTGGCCTCGGCGTAGGCGTAGATCAGCTTGGCGCCGCGGCGGATGATGCCGTCGTGCTCCTGATCGACGCCGGGCAGGAAGCCGGGCACGTCCACGAACGTGATGACCGGGATGTTGAAGGCGTCGCAGGTGCGCACGAAGCGGGCCGCCTTCTCGGAGGCCGTGATGTCCAGACAGCCCGCGAACTGCATCGGCTGGTTGGCGACGATGCCGACCGGGTGGCCCTCGACCCGCCCGTAACCGGTGAGGATGTTGGGGGCGAACAGCGCCTGCGTCTCGAAGAACTCGGCGTCGTCCAGGACGTGTTCGATCACCGTGTGCATGTCGTACGGCTGGTTGGCGCTGTCCGGGACGACGGAGTCCAGCTCCAGGTCCTCGTCGGTGACGGACAGGTCCGCCTCCTCGGGGAACACCGGGGCCTCGGAGAGGTTGTTGGACGGCAGGTACGACAGCAGCTGCTTGACGTACTCGACGGCGTCCTTCTCGTCGCCGGCCATGTGGTGCGCCACGCCCGACACCGCGTTGTGGGTGCGCGCGCCGCCCAGCTCCTCGAAGCCGACGTCCTCGCCGGTGACCGTCTTGATGACGTCCGGGCCGGTGATGAACATGTGCGAGGTCTGGTCGACCATGACGGTGAAGTCGGTGATCGCGGGGGAGTAGACCGCGCCGCCCGCGCACGGGCCCACGACCAGGCTGATCTGCGGGATCACACCCGAGGCGTGCGTGTTGCGGCGGAAGATCTCGCCGTACGCGCCCAGCGAGGCCACACCCTCCTGGATGCGGGCGCCGCCGGAGTCGTTGATGCCGATGACCGGGCAGCCGGTCTTCAGCGCGAAGTCCATCACCTTGACGATCTTCTGCCCGTAGACCTCGCCCAGCGCCCCGCCGAAGACCGTGAAGTCCTGGGAGAACACGGCGACCGGACGTCCGTCCACCGTGCCGTAGCCGGTCACGACGCCGTCCCCGTACGGACGGTTGTGCTCCAGGCCGAAGTTGGTGGAGCGGTGCCGGGCGAACTCGTCCAACTCCACGAAGGAGTCCTCGTCGAGGAGGAGGTCGATGCGCTCACGGGCCGTCAACTTGCCCTTGGCGTGCTGCTTCTCGACGGCACGTTCCGAACCGGCGTGCGTCGCTTCCTGGATGCGGCGCTGGAGGTCCGCGAGCTTGCCCGCGGTGGTGTGGATGTCGATCCCTGGGGTCTGTTGGATCTCGTGACGCTCTTCCGGCTCGGACATCGGGATCGCGGCTCCCTGCCTGCTCAAAAGGGGGGACGGTTACTCATCCGTAGAGTAGTGCTGCCCCTACGGATCGGCAGTGCGGCGTTCAACACACCTAGGGTGGCTTGCATGACACCGCGAGATGCAGCAGACGCAGGCGGCAGCCGGTGGTCCGATCTGGACCGTCCGCCCCTCAATGTGACGGCCCTGCGGCGGGGGCTGGTGCGCGAGGGCGGCCTGTGGTCGGGCGTGGAGGTGGTGCAGCGCACCGGTTCCACCAACTCCGACCTGGTGGCGGCGGCGGGCGCGGGACGGGCGGCCGAGGGCGCGGTCCTCGTCGCCGAGGAGCAGACGGCGGGCCGCGGCCGCCTCGACCGCCGGTGGACGGCGCCCCCTCGCTCCGGACTGTTCTTCTCCGCCCTGCTCACCCCCGGCGAGGTGCCGGTGGCCCGCTGGGGCTGGCTGCCGCTGCTCACCGGCGTCGCGGTGGCGACGGGACTGTCCCGGGCGGCCGGCGTCGACACGGCACTCAAGTGGCCCAACGACCTCCTGGTGACCGTCGGGGGCGAGGAGCGCAAGGCCGGCGGCATCCTCGCGGAGCGGGCCGGACAGGACGCGGTGGTCGTCGGCGTCGGCGTCAACGTCTCCCTGCGCGCGGACGAACTGCCGGTGCCGCAGGCCGGCTCGCTGGCGCTGGCCGGCGCGGTCAGCACGGACCGCGACACCCTGCTGCGGAGCGTCCTGCGTTCGCTGGAGGAGTGGTACGGGCGCTGGCGGGAGGCCGGCGGCGACCCGGCGGCCAGCGGTCTGCAGGAGACGTACGCGGCCGGGTGCGCCACTCTGGGACGAACGGTACGGGCCGAGCTGCCGGGGGACCGGTCGCTCGTCGGGGAGGCGGTCGCGGTCGACGGGGACGGACGCCTGGTGATCGCCACGGAGGAAGGGGTACAGGAGCCGGTGGGAGCGGGCGACATCGTCCACCTCAGACCGGTGTGAGCGTCGGCGGCCGTTCCGGCCCCGGAGAGACCGACCGCACCGCACCCGCCGTCGCACCGAACGGAGTGAGCTGGCGCACACCTGCCGTAGAGTTGAGGCCGGTCGATACCTGACCGCGGAAGATCGGAAGGGCAGCAGGCGTGACCGTCGACGACACGGGCTCCGGCGAGGACGGCCGGGGCAACCTGCCGGCCGCCGAACCCGGCGAGCCGGGCGACCCCGGTGAGGACCCGCATCCTCTCGCGCTGCGCCTCGAACAGCTCATCCTCGGCGCCGAGCGCCGATACACCCCCTTCCAGGCCGCCCGCAGCGCCGGCGTCTCCATGGAGCTGGCGTCGCGTTTCTGGCGGGCCATGGGCTTCGCCGACATCGGGCAGGCCAGGGCGCTCACCGAGGCCGACGTCCTCGCCCTGCGGCGACTGGCCGGTCTCGTCGAGGCGGGACTGCTGAGCGAGGCGATGGCCGTCCAGGTGGCACGGTCCACCGGGCAGACCACCGCCCGGCTGGCGGAATGGCAGATCGACTCCTTCCTGGAGGGCCTGACCGAGCCGCCCGAGCCGGGGATGACCCGCACCGAGGTCACCTACCCCATCGTCGAGCTGCTCCTGCCCGAGCTGGAGGAGTTCCTCGTCTACGTCTGGCGCCGGCAGCTCGCCGCCTCGGCGGGCCGGGTCGTGCAGGCCGCGGACGACGAGGAGATGGTGGACCGGCGGCTCGCCGTCTGCTTCGCCGACCTGGTCGGCTTCACCCGGCTGACCCGCCGCATGGAGGAGGAGGAGCTCGGCGAACTCGTCGAGGCCTTCGAGACCACCTCCGCCGACCTGGTGGCCGCCCGCGGCGGGCGGCTGATCAAGACCCTCGGCGACGAGGTGCTGTACGCGGCCGACGACGCGGGCGTCGCCGCCGAGATCGCGCTGCTGCTGGTCGAGACGCTGAGCAACGACGAGACAATGCCCGAACTGCGCGTCGGCATGGCGTTCGGCACGGTCACCACCCGGATGGGCGATGTCTTCGGCACCACGGTCAACCTGGCCTCCCGGCTGACGTCGATAGCTCCGCGGGACGCCGTCCTGGTGGACAGCGCCTTCGCCGAGGAGCTCATCCGCACCGGCGACGCCCCCTCCTCCGAGGCGGAGGCCGCGGAGGAGGCGGCCGCGGCGGAGAAGGAGGGCGAGGAGCCCCCGAAGTACCGCTTCGCGTTGCAGCCGATGTGGCAGCGCCCGGTGCGCGGCCTGGGCGTGGTCGAGCCCTGGCTGCTCACCCGCCGCGGCGACCCGGAGGGCTAGACCCTCCACGTGGAGGGTCTAGCCCTCCGCGTCGGCGCCCACGAAGGCTGCCGGCCTCGCCGCTACAGCTTCGGCAGGGGCGCTGCCAGGGGGTCGACGCACAGGCCGACGACGGGGACGCAGACGCCGGGCTGCCGCGGAGTGCCGGTGTGTCCGGGCCGGGGCGCGGGCGGCGTCGTGGCCGGGGCGGGGGCCGGCGTCGCCGAGGGCCGGGGGGCCGCGGTCGACGTGGGCGCGGGCCGTGCGGTGTCCGGTGCGTCCGGTGTCTCCGGCGCGTCGGCCGAGTCCTGCGGGGGCGCCGCGTCGCGGGCGGCCGGAGCGTGGGCGACGCCCGGGGTGAGGGCGACGGACGTCGGTGAGCCGGGGGCGCCCGGCAGGAGGCCGACCTCGGGGGCCGGGCCGGCGCTCGCGCCGCCCATCGCGCTGGGCGCCGTCGGGGAGGCCGCGACGGTGGCCGCGGTGTCGACCGAGCGGCCGGCGCCGGCGTCGGCCCCGGTGCTCGCGACGGGATCGGGCTGCGGATCGGCCTCGGCGGCGCCCATGCCGACGGCACCGCCCGGGTCGGGGGTCAGCCGCACGAGGCTCAGCACGCCCGCGGCCAGGGCCAGGCCGCCGGCGGCGAACAGCACCTTGTGAGGGCGGGGACGGCGGTGCCGGCCCCGGGGACGCGGCGCCCACGGCCGGTCGGTCTCGGCCTCCGCCGGCGCCGCCATGTCCTGTGCCGTCGGGTCCGGCCCGGTCCGCGTGCTCGTCATCGCGTTTCCTCCCGGATGCGCTCGCGCCCCCGCTGCGCCGGGGCGGACGCACGTTATGCGCTCCTGTGAGCGGTGCGGGGCGAGTTGGGCGGGATGTCACTCGAACGGGTGGGCGGGGCCCGCGGAAACGACGGGTCGGTGAGGGACGGGCGGTCAGAAACGAGTGGTGCGGGCCGGAGGGTGCGGGCCGGAGGGTGCGGGCCGGAGGGTGCGGGCCGGAGGGTGCGGACCGGGCGGCGGCGCGGTTCGCTCTTTCGCTCCCGGCCCGGGGCTGGGATGATCGGACCGCAGTTGTTAACCATCGTTAACCCGGAGGGTGTCGTGAGCGGTGTCGTGGGTGTCGGGGACGAGGAGCGGTTCGGGGAGTTCGTGGCGGTGCGCCGGCACGGCGACGGCGGGCATGTCGCGGAGCTGGCCCTCGACCGGCCGAAGGCCATGAACGCCGTCTCCACCGACATGGCCCGGTCGATCGCCGGGGCCTGCGCGGCGCTCGGCGGGGACCGGGACGTCCGGGTGGTGGTGCTGACCTCGACGCACGAGCGGGCGTTCTGCGTCGGCGCGGACCTCAAGGAGCGCAACTCCCTCAGCGACGCCGAGCTGGTGCGCCAGCGGCCGCTCGCGCGCGGGGCCTACACCGGCGTGCTGGAGCTGCCGGTCCCCACGGTCGCGGCGGTGCACGGGTTCGCGCTGGGCGGCGGCTTCGAGCTGGCCCTCGCCTGCGACCTGATCGTGGCCGACGGCACGGCCGTGGTGGGGCTGCCGGAGGTGTCGGTGGGCGTGATCCCGGGCGGCGGCGGCACCCAGTTGCTGCCGCGCCGGGTGGGGGCGGCCCGGGCTGCCGAGCTGATCTTCACCGCCCGCCGGGTGGCGGCGGCCGAGGCCCGTGAGCTGGGGCTGGTGGACGTCCTGGTGGAAGAGGGGCGGGACCGGGAGGAAGCGCTGGCGCTGGCCGCCCGCATCGGCGCCAACTCGCCGGTCGGCCTCCGCGCGGCGAAGCGGGCGCTGCGGCTCGGGCAGGGGCTGGACCTGCGGGCCGGGCTGGAGGTCGAGGACGCGGCCTGGCGGTCGGTGGCGTTCTCGGGCGACCGGGCGGAGGGGGTGGCCGCGTTCAACGAGAAGCGGAAGCCGCAGTGGCCGGGCGAGTGAGTGCGCCGGGACGGCCGCTGTCACTCTAAGTGCCCCCTTCGTGTCTCTTTTTCACCCAAATATCCCTAGCCTGGGATGATGGGCGAGGGCAGTGGGTGAGGGTGATGGGTGAGGACGGACGCCTCGTGGCCGTCGTGGCGCTCGCGCAGGGCATGGCGGCCGCGCGCACCCCCCGCGAGTCGTGGCGCGCGGCGACCCTCGGCGCGTGCCGCGCGCTGTCCGGGGACTTCGCCGCGCTGTCGGTGTGGGAGCGCGACCTCGGGCGGCTGCGCGTCCTGGCGAACGTGGGCGACCGGGCCGCCGACGAGGACGAGTTCCCGGCGGCCGAGGCCTACCCGGTGCACCAGTTCCCGGAGATCACCGAGTTCCTGCACGAGCGCTGGGCGGCGGGCGGCGAGCCCAACGCCTGGGTGGAGACGGCCCAGGGGCCGGCCGCCGGGCGCCCCGGCTACTGCCACCAGAGGGTCGCCGCTCTGCGCCGCAGGGGCCGCGGCTCCTGTGTGGTGGCGCCGATCGTGCTGCACGGCCGGGCCTGGGGCGAGCTGTATGTGGCACGTCGCGCGGGCGCTCGCGTCTTCGACCGTGCCGACGCCGACTTCGCCACCGTCCTGGCCGCCGTCGTCGCCGCCGGTCTCGCCCAGACCGAGCGGCTGGAGGAGGCCCGCCGGCTCGCCTTCACCGACGCGCTGACCGGTCTGGCCAACCGCAGGGCCGTCGACGTGCGGCTGGAGGAGGCGGTCGAGCGGCACCGCGCGGAGGGAGCGGTGGTCAGCCTCGTCGTGTGCGACCTCAATGGGCTGAAGCGGGTCAACGACACCCGGGGGCACGCCGTGGGGGACCGGCTGCTGGAGCGGTTCGGGTCGGTGCTCTCGTTGTGCGGGGCGATGCTGCCGGGGGCGCTGGCCGCCCGGCTGGGCGGGGACGAGTTCTGCCTGCTGGCGGTGGGCCCGTCGGCCGACGACGTCGTCAAGGTCGCCGACGAGCTCTGCCGCCGGGCCGGGGAGCTGGAGCTCGGCGAGGGGGTGGCCTGCGGGGTCGCCTCCACCCAGGACCCCATCGGGCCGGTGGCCTCGGCGCGGCGGCTGTTCCGGCTGGCCGACGCCGCCCAGTACCGGGCCAAGGCGGTGCGGGCCGGGCGGCCGGTGGTCGCCGGGCGCCAGGGGCCGGACGATCCCGTCGTGCGGCTGGCCGACGAGCCGCCGTCGGGGCGGGAGCGGACCGCCGAGCGGCGCAGGTTCCGGGGGCGGCCCTGACGGTGTGACGCAGTCGGTAAGGGGCGAACCCCGCCTCCACTGGTGACATCCTCGTCTTCAGTCACTACGCTCCTGAATATGGATATGCACACTGTGGTGATGGGGACGCACGGGGTGACCGCGTCCGACGTGCTCGCCGTGGCGCGCGGCGGCGCCCGCGTCGAGCTCTCCGAGGAGGCGGTGGCGGCCCTCGCCGCGGCCCGCGAGATCGTGGACGCGCTGGCGGCCAAGCCCGAGCCCGTCTACGGCGTCTCCACCGGGTTCGGCGCCCTCGCCACCCGGCACATCAGCCCCGAACTGCGCGCCCAGCTGCAGCGCAACATCGTCCGCTCGCACGCGGCCGGCATGGGCCCGCGGGTGGAGCGCGAGGTCGTCAGGGCGCTGATGTTCCTGCGGCTGAAGACCGTCTGCTCCGGGCACACCGGCGTCCGGCCGGAGGTCGCGCAGACCATGGCCGACATCCTCAACGCCGGCATCACGCCGGTCGTGCACGAGTTCGGCTCCCTCGGCTGCTCCGGCGACCTCGCCCCGCTCTCGCACTGCGCCCTCACGCTCATGGGCGAGGGTGACGCGGAGGGCCCGGACGGCGTCGTGCGGCCCGCCGGCGACCTGCTCGCCGAGCACGGCATCGCCCCCGTCGAGCTGCGCGAGAAGGAGGGCCTGGCGCTCCTCAACGGCACCGACGGCATGCTCGGCATGCTGATCATGGCCCTCGCCGACCTGGACATGCTCTACAAGTCCGCCGACGTCACGGCCGCGCTGTCGCTGGAGGCGCTGCTCGGCACGGACAAGGTCCTCGCCCCCGAGCTGCACGCCATCCGCCCGCACCCGGGCCAGGGCGCCTCGGCCGCCAACATGCTCGCGGTGCTGGCGGGTTCGGAGCTCACCGGCCACCACCAGGACGACGCGCCCCGCGTCCAGGACGCCTACTCGGTGCGCTGCGCCCCGCAGGTGGCCGGGGCCGGCCGCGACACCATGGCCCACGCCCGGCTCGTCGCCGAGCGCGAGCTGGCCTCCGCCGTCGACAACCCGGTCGTGCTGAGCGACGGGCGCGTGGAGTCCAACGGCAACTTCCACGGGGCGCCGGTCGCCTACGTCCTGGACTTCCTCGCCATCGCCGTCGCCGACCTCGCCTCCATCGCCGAGCGGCGCACCGACCGGCTGCTGGACAAGAACCGCAGCCACGGCCTCCCGCCGTTCCTGGCGGACGACGCCGGCGTCGACTCCGGGCTGATGATCGCCCAGTACACGCAGGCAGCGCTGGTCAGTGAGCTGAAGCGGCTGGCCGTGCCGGCGTCCGCCGACTCCATCCCGTCCTCCGCGATGCAGGAGGACCACGTGTCCATGGGCTGGTCCGCGGCCCGCAAGCTGCGCACCGCGGTCGACAACCTGACGCGCGTCATCGCGGTCGAGCTGTACGCCGCCACCCGCGGCGTCGAGCTGCGCGAGGGACTGACCCCGGCGCCGGCGACCCGGGCGGTCATCGAGGCCGTCCGCAAGGCGGGCGTCCAGGGCCCCGGCCCGGACCGGTTCCTCGCGCCCGACCTCGCGGCGGCGGACGCCTTCGTACGCGACGGAGGCGTGGTGGCCGCCGCCGAGACGGTCACCGGGCCGCTGCGGTAGAGCCGCGACGGCAGGGGCCCCGCCGTCCCGCGCCCGTGCGGCGCGGGGGCGGGGCCCCGGAGTGCGGCGGAAGCTACTTGAGCTTCGCGACCTGCGCCTCGACCACGGCCGCGGGCACGTCGGACGACTTGCCGGTGGACGTGAGCGCGGCGAAGTCCACCGTGTAGAACGAGGCCACGGTGTTGCCCTTGCGCACCACCTCGGTGTGGAAGGTGGCCGAGCCCTCGCCGTCGACCTCGGAGTCGACGGTGAACGCCACGGACTCGTCACCGCTGCCCGAGGCCTTCTCCGAGGCCACCTTCGTGATCTTCTGCTTCTCGCCCTGGGCGGTGACCCCGAACCCGCCGGAGCAGGCCGCGACGCCGTCGGAGACGGCCTTCAACGCCTTCTCCGCACCGTCGCCCTCGTACGAGGAGAGGCCCACGAAGGTCATGTTGACCTTGAAGGCGTTCTCGAGGTCGGACTCGCTGACGTCCCCGGGGGACTTGGTGGCGGCGGCCGAGACATTGTCCTTCGTGAGCGTGTTGCTCGCGTCGGCCTCCGTGTCGCCCGGCGCGAGACCGGACATGGCGTAGGCGAGCGGCGCGCACGCCTCCTTGTCGGTCTTCACCGCGCTCTTGGACGCCGGCAGGGTGTCGTCGCCCGAGGTGACCTTGTAGCCCTTGATCTCGCCCTGGGCGAGCAGCAGCTTCTCCAGCGAGGCCGTGGGCAGCGCCTTCGCGTCGGACGCGGGCGCGGAGGCCTTTGCGGACGCCGACCCCTTGGCGTCGCCGGCGTCCTTCGATCCCTCGTCGGAGCAGGCGGTCAGGAGGGAGAGCGACAGTGCGCCGATGGCGGCCGTGGCGCACAGCCGCGCCCCCGATGATCTCTTCATGAGCGAACTATGAAGAACCAGTCAAAGGTCAGTCAAGTTCATTTAAAAACCAAGGCGTTCCCGGCGAATCGAGTAGAAAACGAAGCCCGCGCCGAGGGTGAGCAGTGTGGTCCCGCCCACGACGTAGGGGGTCGTGTCGAAGCTTCCGGTGTCGGCGAGCCGGGTGCCGTCGTCGACCGTGGTGTCGGCGGCGGTCCGGACGGCGGTCAGGGCCGTCGCGTCGCCGACGGTCGTGCCGGTCGCGTCGGACGCGTCGTTCATGGTCGTCGACGCGGCCCGTGCCTGGGTCGTGACCTGCGTCGTCGTCTCCGTTCTGACCGGGGCGTCCTGGGACGCGTTGGCGGACGGGACGAACCACAGGGCGCCCAGCAGGGTCCCCGCGGCGGTGGCGGTCAGCAACGGACGGCGAGCGGATGACACGGAATATCGATCCCCTTGTGACGCTGGCGAATTGGCCGTGTGGCCCCGATGCTAATGAAAGGCGCGGGTCGCGGAAAGCCGCGGGAGCCGTCAGCCGTACGCTCCGGCCATGAGTGTTGAAGAGTCATCACGTTTTGTACGGATCCGAGTGGAAATTCTTCTTGAGGTTCATGACGAGGACGCCGTGACGGCGGCCGCGCTGCGACGGCTCGCCGAGGACGAGGGGATCCCGGACGCCGAACGCGCCCATGCCGAGGGCGCTGTGACGGAGGACACCGCGGAGGCCCTCGCCTACCTGGTCGATCCGTTCGACCTGGTCGGCGAGGTCGACGGAGTGGAACTCCAGCAGGCCTCCTGGTCCAGCGAGCGGGTCGACCACGATCCCGATTCGCCGGAGTGGGACCTCGACGACGATGATGTCGACCAAGATGGGGACCCGGACGACGAGTCCGGCGGCGAAGCGGGCGGCATCGGCTGAGCGTTCCGGGGAAACCCGTGACCCCGGACGGCAACCGCCGCCCGGGGTTTCGTCGTCTCAGGGGGCGCACGAGCCGACACCCGCACCAGGCGTGCCACGAACGTGGCATGCCCCACACCCTCGCGGAACGTGGAACGGGACGCACCGGTCGTAGCGTTGAAGGTTCCCGACGGGGACTCTCGGGTTTCAGGCAATCGGCAACGATGGAGAAACGTGTGATGACGGACAGTAGGCGGCGTCGAGGTCTGATGACCGCGTCCGCCCTGCTCGGCGGTGTTCTGGTGCTCTCTGCGTGTTCCGGCGGTGACAGCGGCGCCTCGGACGGCGGAGGCAGCTCCTCACAGGCCAAGGCCGACGAGGCGGCGGCGCAGAAGTCCTCCGAGGCCCAGATCAAGATCACACCCTCGGACGGCTCGAACAACGCCTCCATCAACAACTCGGCGACCGTCACGGTGAGCAAGGGGACGCTCTCCTCCGTGACGATGACCAGCGCCGACGGCAAGGCGGTCGAGGGCGCCCTGTCCGCCGACAAGACCAGCTGGAAGCCGAGCCGGCAGCTGGAGCGCTCCACCACCTACAAGCTGGCGGCCGAGGCCAAGGACTCCGCCGGCCTCGTGGCCCACGAGAACGCGTCCTTCACCACGGTCTCCCCGGACAACAGCTTCATAGCCAACTTCACGCCGGAGGACGGCTCCACCGTCGGCGTGGGCATGCCGGTGTCGATCAACTTCAACAAGGCGATCACCGACAAGGCGGCCGTCCAGAAGGGCGTCACCGTCACCTCCACCAGCGGTCAGGAGGTCGTCTGTCACTGGTTCTCCACCCAGCGCATGGACTGCCGTCCCCAGGACTACTGGAAGGAGAACTCCACCGTCACGCTGAAGCTCGCGCTCGACGGTGTGGAGGGCGCCAAGGGCGTCATCGGCGTCCAGCAGAAGACCGTCACGTTCAAGATCGGCCGCAACCAGGTCTCCTACGTCGACGCGAAGACCAAGCAGATGAAGGTCACGCACAACGGCGCGGTCGTCAAGACCATCCCGATCTCCGCCGGCTCGCCCGACAACAAGACGTACGAGGGCCAGATGGTGATGTCGGAGAAGTTCAAGGAGACGCGCATGAACGGCGCGACCGTGGGCTTCACCGACGACGACGGCAAGGGCGAGTACGACATCAAGGACGTGCCGCACGCCATCCGCCTCACCAACTCCGGCACCTTCGTGCACGGCAACTACTGGGGCGCGAAGTCCGTCTTCGGCTCGGTGAACACCAGCCACGGCTGCGTGGGCCTGTCCGACACCAAGGGCGCCAACGACACCGGCACGGCGGGCTACTGGTTCTACACCCACTCGATCGTCGGCGACGTCGTGGTGGTCAAGAACACCGGCGACAAGACCGTGGCCCCGGACAACGGCCTCAACGGCTGGAACATGGACTGGGCCCAGTGGAAGGCGGGTTCGGCCGTCTGACCGGTCCTCACGACCGGCTCCGACGGGTCCCCGCGACGGTCCGTCCTCAGCTTTCCGGTGCCGCCCCCAGGGGCGGCACCGGTGTTTCCGGGGTCCGGCACAGCCTTCTCATCGTTCTCTTATACCGGCCTTATCCCGTCATCACGCGCCGTACCTAGCTTGCGGCCATGTTCTTCACCTACCTGAGGCGCGAACTGCGCCGCCGCAGAAAAGCGGCTCTCGTCGTCGCCTCCGGCCTCGCACTGGGCATCGCGCTGGTCATCGTGGTCTCCTCCGTGTCGTCCGGCATGGGCAAGGCCCAGGACCAGGTCCTGCAGTCCCTGTACGGCCTGGGCACGGACATGACGGTCACCAAGGCCGCCTCGCCCACCGCCGGCGCCTCGGACCGGCCGCGCTTCCAGTTCGACGCGCAGGACCAGGACTCGGGCACCGAGCAGAGCACCGACCGCGTCATGGTGCAGGGCTTCCAGACCCTGTCGACGGCGACCGTCGGCACGGTCGGCAAGCAGAGCGGCGTCTCCGACGCGGTCGGCGGGCTGAGCCTGCGGGTCGTCAAGATCAACGGCCAGTTCACCCGGGGCCAGTTCCAGCAGAACGGCGGCGGCGCCACCGGCGGCGGCCAGGGCGGCCGCGGTCAGGGCGGCGGCCAGCCGCAGGGCGAGGTGCAGGGCGGCGGCGCGAACTTCGACGTCGACAACTACTCCGTCTACGGCGCCGACGTCACCGAGCCCGAACTCGGCCCGCTGACCTCCTCCACGATCACCGGCGGCCGCACCTTCAAGACCTCGGAGACCGACGCCAAGGTCGCCGTCGTGGACTCGGCCTACGCCAAGGAGAAGTCGCTCAAGGTCGGCTCCACGCTCACCATCAGCGGCGTCAAGCTCTCCGTGATCGGCGTCGCCACCGCCGACAGCGGGGACTCCGCCGCCGACGTCTACATCCCGCTGACCCTGGCCCAGACCCTCGGCGACGCGAAGAACAAGGTCACCACGATCTACGTCAAGGCGACCGACTCGAAGAAGATCGGCAGCGTCAAGTCGA
Source organism: Streptomyces sp. NPDC058291 (assembly GCF_042880855.1). NCBI lineage: Bacteria > Bacillati > Actinomycetota > Actinomycetes > Kitasatosporales > Streptomycetaceae > Streptomyces > Streptomyces sp. NPDC058291. The sequence continues at coordinate 121,611 of NZ_JBHVYK010000005.1, read as the reverse complement.
CCATCCAGAAGAACGTCTCGGGGACGACGGTGACGACCTCGGCCGACCTCGCGGACACCGTCTCCGGCTCCCTCTCCACGGCCTCCTCGCTGGCCACCGACGTCGGCAGGTGGCTGTCCATCGCGGTACTCGTCGCCGCGTTCCTGGTCGCCGGGCTGCTCACCTCCTCGGCGGTCTCCCGGCGCGTCCGTGAGTTCGGCACCCTGAAGGCCCTCGGCTGGAAATCCGGCCGGGTCACCCGGCAGGTGGTGGGCGAGGCCATGGTCAACGGACTGCTGGGCGGGGCCCTGGGCATCGCGCTCGGACTGGCGGGCGCGTACGCCGTGACCGCGATCAGCCCCACGCTCCAGGCCCGGTTGGGCGGTGGCGGCGGCCAGGTCGGTCCCGGCGGCGGGGGCGGCGGCTTCGGCGGTCCCGGCCGCCAGACGGCGGCGAGGACCCTCGACGTCGCCCTGACGGCTCCGGTCAGCGCGACGACCGTCGCGGTCGCCGTGGGTCTCGCCGTGGCCGGCGGCCTGATCGCGGGAGCGTTCGGCGGCTGGCGGGCGTCGAGGCTGCGCCCGGCGGACGCGCTGCGCCGCGTCGAGTAGCCAACCCACCCACCAACCGCAGGAGTTGCAGTCCCCATGTACGAACTCAGAGGCGTCACCAAGCGCTACACCCGGGGCAGGGACACCGTCCACGCCCTCGACGGCGTCGACCTGACCGTCCCGGACGGCGACCGGCTCGTCATCCAGGGCCCCACCGGCGGCGGCAAGTCCACGCTGCTGCAGATGATCGGCGCGCTCGACCGGCCCACCGAGGGCGAGATCGTCCTCGACGGCGTCGACCTGGCCAAGCTCTCCGAGGCCAGGCTCACGAAGGTGCGCAGCGAGAACATCGGATTCGTCTTCCAGTCCTTCAACCTCATTCCGACGCTCAACGCCCAGGAGAACGTCGAGACCGCCCTCGTCCCGCTCGGCGTGAAGCGCGGCGAACGCCGCGAACGGGCCGCCGAGGCGCTGAAGTCGGTCGGCCTCGGCGAGCGCCTCGGGCACCTGCCCTCCGAGATGTCCGGCGGCCAGCAGCAGCGCGTCGCGATCGCCCGCGCGCTGGTCAAACAGCCGAAGGTGCTGCTCGCCGACGAACCCACCGGCAACCTCGACGAAAGCATGCGCGACGAGATCATGGACGTGCTGCACACCCTGTGGGAGGAGCACGGGCTGACCTTCGTCATGGTCACGCACGACTCCGCGATCGCGAGGAAGGCCCCGCGGGTGGCCACCATCCGCAAGGGCCGGATCACCGTGAAGGAGAACGCGGCGGCGCGGTGAACCCCGCCGCGCGGCGGCCCCGGACCGGGCGGCCGGGCCGGCGGTTCGCTGAGCGCTGAGAGGACGCCCGCCGGAAGGGGAGCCTCCGGCGGGCCGCTCGTGCTTGCGTGGCCCCATGACGGCACCGCAGACAGATCCGACGCCCACCAAGCCCACCACCGTCGAGTACATCCGCTACCGCATCCCGGAGGACCGTTCGGCCGAGTTCCTGGCCGCGTACAGCCGGGCCGCCCGGGAGCTCGCGGCCTCCCCGCACTGCGTCGACTACGAACTCGCGCGCTGCGAGGAGGACTTCGCACACTTCGTCCTGCGCATCACGTGGACCTCGACCGAGGACCACCTGCAGGGCTTTCGCACCTCCGACCTGTTCCCGGCCTTCCTCGCCGAGATCCGCCCGTACGTCGCGAACATCGACGAGATGCGCCACTACAAGGCCACGTCCGTGCGCGGCGCCGGCTCCGCCGTGCCCACGCTGTACGAGTGGGCCGGCGGCGCGGAGGCCTTCGCCCGGCTGACCGAGGCCTTCTACGCCAAGGTGCTTCAGGACGACCTCCTCGCCCCGGTCTTCGCGGGCCTCGCACCGGAGCACGCCGAGCACGTCGCCCTCTGGCTCGCGGAGGTCTTCGGCGGCCCGCAGACCTACTCGGCGACCCAGGGCGGCCACAGTCACATGGTGGCCGAGCTACCCCAGAGGGGGTGCCCCCACGGCCGGGACATCACCGAGCCCCAGCGCCGCCGCTGGGTCAACCTGGTCCAGGACGCCGCCGACGAGGCCGAGCTGCCCGCCGACCCCGAGTTCCGTTCGGCGTTCCTCGCCTACGTCGAGTGGGGCACCCGGCTCGCCGTGCACTTCTCGGGCCCGGACGCCAAACCGCCCGCCGAGCAGCCGGTGCCCCGATGGGGCTGGGGCGCGGCTCCGCCGTACCGGGGCTGAGCCCGCAGAGGGTGTTCGCGGGGGCGGCGCCGTTCAGACGGACGGCGCCTGGGAGCCGGCGCGGGTGGCGTCGGCGCCCCAGCTGGCCAGCAGGCGCAACGCCTGCGCCGACGCCGACTCCGGCTCCGCGTGGTAGGTCACCATCACCTGCTCGCTGTCGTCCGGCAGTCGGAAGCCCTCGAAGTTCAGGGAGAGCTCGCCCACCAGCGGATGCCTCATGTGCTTCACGCCGTGGGTCTTCTCCTTGACGTCGTGCGTCGCCCACAGCCGCCGGAAGTCCTCGCTCTTCACCGACAGCTCGCCCACCAGCGCGGAGAGCCGCGGATCGTCCGGATGGCAGCCCGCCTCCATGCGCAGGACGCAGACGATGTCGATCGCCTTCTGCTCCCAGTCCACGAAGAGATCGTGGTAGTCGGGGCGCAGAAACGTCAGCCGGGCCCAGTTGCGCTCCGCCGCCGGAAGCTCCCCCCAGTCGCCGAACAGGGCCGCCGCCATCCGGTTCCACGCCAGGATCTCCGAGCGCCGCCCGATGACGTACGCCGGCACCGCGTCCATCACGTCCAGCAGCTGGCGCAGCGCGGGCCGCGCCTGCGGGGAGCGCGCCGTCTGCTTCTTCTTCTGCTTCGGCTTCGCGAGGTGGGTGAGGTGGGCGTGCTCGGCGTCCGTCAGGCGCAGGGCGCGGGCGATGGCGTCCAGCACCTCCGCCGAGACGTTCCGTCCGTTGCCCTGCTCCAGGCGCGTGTAGTACGCCACCGACACTCCGGCCAGCTGCGCCAGCTCCTCGCGCCGCAGCCCCGGCACCCGGCGGTGCCGGCCGAAGGCGGGCAGCCCCACGTCCTCCGGCTTCAGCCGGGCCCGCCGGGTGCGCAGGAACTCGCTGAGCTCGGCTCGCCGGTCCAGTGAGGCGCCGGCGGGTTCGGGGCGTTCGTCCATGTCCTCCAGTATTCACGGTCGTACGCACACCATCCTGACCCCGCCAGTGGTAGGCACAGCAGTCGTACGCAAAGGCGTGACCTGGGTGAATCCCGCGGGGCGGGGCAGGCTGGACGTCGTGCCCGGCAGGAAGGCAGGCCGGACACGACGCAACCCCGCAAGGAGAGACCCCGGCATGACCACCACCGTCGCCGCGTACGCCGCCCCCGCCGCCAAGGCTCCGCTGGAGCGCACGACCATCGAACGCCGTCCCGTCCGCGAGTTCGACGTCCTGATCGACATCGAGTTCGCCGGCATCTGCCACTCCGACATCCACCAGGCCAGGGAGGGCTGGGGCGAGGCGATCTTCCCGATGGTGCCCGGCCACGAGATAGCGGGCGTCGTCTCCGAGGTCGGCCCGGGCGTCACCAAGTTCGCCGTCGGGGACCGGGTGGGCGTCGGCTGTCTCGTCGACTCCTGCCGCGAGTGCGCCAACTGCAAGGCCGGCCAGGAGCACTACTGCACCGGAGGCGGCGTCGCCACCTACAACGCCGTCGGCAAGGACGGCGAGCCCACCTACGGCGGCTACGCCCAGAAGATCGTGGTCGACGAGAACTTCGTCGTCCGCATCCCCGACGGCCTCGCCCTGGACGTCGCCGCGCCGCTGCTGTGCGCCGGCATCACCACGTACTCCCCGCTGAAGCGCTGGAACGCCGGCCCCGGCAGGAAGGTCGCCGTCCTCGGCATGGGCGGCCTCGGCCACATGGCCGTCAAGATCGCCCACGCGCTCGGCGCCGAGGTGACCGTCCTGTCCCAGTCGCTGCGCAAGAAGGACGACGGCCTGAAGCTGGGCGCCGACCACTACTACGCCACCAGCGACGAGAAGACCTTCCAGGAGCTGAGCGGCTCCTTCGACCTCATCCTGTCGACGGTCTCGGCCCCGTTGGACTTCAACGCGTACCTGTCGCTGCTGAAGGCGGAGGGCGCGCTGGTCAACGTCGGAGCCCCCGAGGAGCCGATCTCCCTCAACCTCTTCTCGGTGATCGGCGGCGGCAAGACCCTCGCCGGTTCCATGATCGGCGGCATCGCGGAGACCCAGGAGATGCTGGACTTCTGCGCCGAGCACGGTCTGGGCGCCGAGATCGAGCTGATCGGCGCGCAGGAGATCAACGACGCGTACGAGCGGGTGCTCGCCAGCGACGTCCGCTACCGGTTCGTGATCGACACGTCGACGATCTGACCCTCACGCCCCTGAGCGAGCGGCCGGCTCGGACCGGTCCGGGAGGACCGGCAGGACCGGCAGGGCGGACGGCTCGGACCGGTCCGGCAGGGGTCGCGGACCTGCCGGGGCCGGCGCAGCCGACGGCTCTCGTGGACGTCGCACGGCTCTCGTGGACGTCGCACGGCCCCTGGAATCCGCCCTGGCGCCGGGGGCCTGCCGCGTCCCGGACACGCGGGCGGAGGGCGGTTGGGCCGGGGGCGGCGAACCGCTCAGCTGGGGACGGCGAACGACTCGCCGTGACCGTAGGACCGCGTGACGACCCCGCCGCCCGGAGCCGGCCGCATCGAGTGGGCCCGGCCGAGCCCGGCCACCCGCGCCCGCCCGTCCGCGACCTCGACCAGGGTGTTCTCGTCGATCGCCACCGCGTGCGCGAGCCGCCCCGCCGCGCCCCCGGCGGCCGGCCGCCCCGGCGTGCCCCACCGCGCGGCGTGCACGTCCGCACCGAACGGCACCAGCCCCGGCCCGGGCCGCACCTCGACCTCCTCGAGATCCTCGGCGGCGTCCGGCGGACACACCGCCACCCCGTTGTCAGCCATGACGCCATCCAGCCCCCGCGCACCCCCCCACGGGCAACCGAATTCGACCTGGGCCGAACGTGCGGCCGGCCGGCCTCGCCGCCGTGCTACCGCCGCAGATGATCCAGCAGCTCCTCCGGAACGGGATACGGCCGTTCGGCCGGAAGCAGGGCGGTCGCCTCCGCGAGTTCGCCGGCCCGCACCCGGCCGTGGATCTCCCGGGCCAACGGCGTGACGTCCTCGATCCCCACGATCCACTCGTCGGCGTACCGCACCGTCGCCTCCCCCGCGAGCCCCAGCTGAAGGGAGCGGTGAGGCAGCGCGTTCAGGTGCAGATCCCGTTCCGGATCCCACTGCACCCGAGCCGGGGCCCGCCTCAACTCCCGCTTCCAGTCGGCCGGCTCACCGTGCAGCCCCGGCACGTGATGCGACAGACAGGCGTGCCGCAGCGCCCACTCGAACCCGTCCCGGCTGATCTCGACCGCCAGCACGGTCTCCTGGCCCTCCTTCAGGCCCCACCCGCAGCGGTACATCATCCACAGGAAGCTGGGCTTGATCCACGTCATCCTGTCCCGCTTCCACGCCGCCGGGAAACGGTCGTCCCGGACGGCGGGCAGGCCGATGGCCGGCGGGTACGCCTGGTAGACGGTGATCGTGGACTCCGAGTGGACCGCTCGGATCTCATGACGCGTTGCTTGCATGACGCACAGCGTGCGGGGCGTCCGTGCTGAAGGACCACCGAATTTCGCCCCTGCTCCCCACCGGGCCCGCCGCCCGCTGCCCGGTCCTGGCGACGAGTGGATGTGCGGGACGGCGATTGCTGGTTAGAGTCGTGTCGTCACAACTGGTTGTGGGGACAACCAACGTGCCTTTCGGCTGCCAACGTCCTGGGGAGGGCCTGCAGCACATGAGTCGTCGTTCCACCGGTTCCGTCGGCGTCTGGGCCGAGATGCAACGGCAGCAGCAGCGCCAGCTGGAGGCCGAGGCCAGACGGCGCAGGCAGCAGGAACAGCAGGCGCGGGCCTACCAGCGGCGAGCCGCCCAGAGCCACCGCGAGTACCGGCAGGCGGAGGCGCTACGGCGCACGGAGGAGCTGGACGCGCAGGTCGCGTCCCTGCAGGGCCTCCTCGCCGAGGGCTGCCGGGCTCCGGGCTTCAGGGCCGCCTCGCTCCTGCGGGCCGAGGACGTCCAGCCCTTCGCTCCGGGGCCGTTGGCTCAGCCGGTGACCATGCCGGACGTCCAGCACTACCAGGCGCAAGGCGGATGGACCGCCGGCCGGCGGTCCCAGGCACAGGCCGAGGCACGCGCACGCTTCGAGCGGGACTGGCAGGCGGCCCAGGCCGCTGAGGCTCAGCGACAGCGGCAACTGGCGTCCTACGAGCGGGAGTACCGGCAATGGGCCGATGCCCGGCTGGCCGAGGTCCGGCGGCACAACGCCGGCGTCCTCGCGATGAGCGAGGGCGTGAGGCGGCAGGACCCCGACTCCGTGATCGAGTACTTCTCCGCCGCTCTCTACGCCTCGACGGCGTGGCCGGAGGGCTTCCCGCGCCAGGTGGCGGCGGCCTACGACCCGGCGGCCCGGCAACTGGTGCTCGACTGGGAGCTGCCCGGCTACGGCGTCGTGCCGGAGGTCAAAGCCGTCCGCTACCTGTCCGGCGCCGACCAGGACAAGGAGACCCCCCGCCCGGCAGGCCAGCGGCGCGCCCTGTACCGGGAGGTCCTGGCTCAGTGCGTGCTGCTGGTTCTGCACGAACTGTTCGCGGCCGACGACCTGAGGGCGCTCGAGTCGGTGGCCCTGAACGGGTTCGTCGACGGGCACGACCCCACGACGGGTCGGCCCGGCCACATCGTCCTCGCCACCGTCATGGCCTCCCGCTCCTCGTTCCAGGACCTGCACCTGGCGCAGGTGGACCCGGTCGGTTGTCTCGCCGACGCGCTGCGCGGCCAGCTCTCGGCCCGGCCCGATCAGCTCACGCCGGTGCGGCCCGGGCGGCGGCCGCAGGAGGTCGGCAACCGGGTCGTCGCCCACGGCGACGACGAGGAACCGGACCTGTACGCCATGGATCCGATCGCCTTCGAGCATCTCGTCGCCGACCTCTTCCGCGCGATGGGGATGCAGGCGGTCACGACCCAGCGCTCGAACGACGGCGGCGTGGACGTCGACGCGCTGGACCCGACGCCGATCCGAGGCGGCAAGATCGTCGTGCAGGTGAAGCGCTACCGCAACACCGTCCCGCCCACGGCGGTGCGTGATCTGTACGGAACCGTGCAGGACACCGGGGCCAACAAGGGCGTTCTCGTGACGACTTCCGGGTTCGGCCCCGGCTCGCACACCTTCGCCAACGGCAAGCCCCTGGAACTCGTGTCGGGTCCAGAACTCGTCGACCTGTTGCACCGGCACGGACTGCGCGGGCGGCTGGGCGAGCGCGGCCGAAGGACCTCGACGCCGCCGCCGTCCGGAGCGCCCGACGGCCGGCTGCCGGACGACTACAACGTTCTCGGCATGTCCTGGTCCGGCAGCGTCGCCCTGGACGTGTGCGCCCTCGTCTGTCGCGGCGACCGGGTCCTCAGCGACGATCACTTCGTCTTCTTCAACAACCCGCGGACGCCCGACGGCTCGGTGCGCGCCCTGCCCGCCACCGCCCCGGACAAGGCCGCCGTCTGCGTGGCTTTCGACGGGCTGCCCGCAGAAGCCGACCGGTTCGTGCTCGTGGCCGCCGTCGACCCGGAGGCCGACCCCGACGCCGACCTCTCGGGCTTCACGAACGCCGGCATCCGACTGCTCGACCCGGGCCTGACCGAGCTGGGACAGCTCGCGGTCTCCGACGGCCGGCCGGGCGAGACCGCCCTGGTGCTCGGCTCCTTCCGCCGACGGCCGAACGGGGACTGGGACTTCGTCCTGGGCGGCAAGGGCTACCCGGGCGGCCTGGAGGAGCTCGTCCAGGACTTCGGCATCGAGGTGGACTAGGGCTGCCCGGGCCCCCCAGGCCCCCCAGGCCGCCCGTGCCGCTGCGCCGGGCGGCCATCCGGACGGCCGGCCCGGCGGCGCCCGCCCTGCCACTGGGCGACCAAGTAGCTGCTGCTCAGGATCAGTTGAGTATGCGGGCTCAGGCCCGGCGGACCCCTGTGCGGCGAGTATCGGTGCAGCGGCGCAGACCAGGAGCGCCGGTTCGATCCAGCTGAGAACAGGTTCGGAGAATCTCATGTCCCGACGTATTGCCCTGTCCGTGGCCGCCGGTGTCGTCGTGGTCGGAGGCGCGGGCGCCTTCGCTGTCGCCCACGCCGGCGAGCAGCCGCCGGCGCTGGCGCACAGCACCGCCCGCTACACCGCTCCCGACGCCGGCGACGGCGACCGCGCCGGGGCGTTGACCTTCGTCACCGACGTGACGGCGTCCTCCGGCGTCAACAGCGTGAAGGTGCTGGCCTGGCCGCAGGACTCGCCCTTCGCCAAGAAGGGGCTGACCGCCAAGGACATGGCCGGCGTGGAGGAGGCCGTCTGCAAGCCCGCCGGAGGGCACACCGTGCGGTGCACGTACACCGCCCCGGTCACCCGGGCCGACGCCGAGTCGTCCCCGCGCGGCCTGTGGCACGTGTCCGTCCTGGCCACCGCGAAGGACGGCACCACCACCCTGGACACCGAGGCGGCCGACTTCACCGTCCGGTGACCCCGGGGCGGACGGCGCCCCCGCGGTCAGTGGGGCATCGTCGCCGGGCTGCCGCCGTTCGCCTCGTAGCCGGCGACCGCCATCGCGCGGTAGACCGCGAACTCGCCGGCCGGGTCGGGGGAGAGGGCCCACGGAAGGGCGCCGACGTGCCCGTCCACGTGGACGAGCTGGCTCATCGCCTCCGACCAGCGCTCCGAGCGCACCAGGAAGAACACGAGCAGGTGGCGGACGTGCGCCAGCATCGGGTCGTCGGACCGGGCCGCGTGCACCGCGAACAGCGCGCCGTGCACCGCCCTGGTCACGACCTCGCTCTGGTAGAAGCTGCGGACGAGGTTCACCTCGGGGAGGTGCTCGAAGACCGCGAAGAGGGGCATCGCCGCGAGGAGGGAGCCGCGCGGGGCCCGCGCCGCGGCGGACTCCGCGAAGCTGTACGCCAGCTCGCGCGAGCCGTGCCACTTCTCGCACCAGTAGTGCAGGGCCGCAAGATGGGCCCCCATGTGCGCCGGGTCGCGGTCCAGGATGTTCAGCCAGAGCCGCTCGAACTCCGTCTGCGAGTACCGCAGACCACGGGCCACCGACAGCTCCACGATGTACGGGACCGGGTCGTCGGGGGACAGCAGCGCCGCCTGTCCGCAGGCGTCCCTCGCCTCCTCCATGATGATCCGGAAGTCGTCCGTGCCCGGCGTCGACGTCCGCCAGGCCTGCTGCACCAGGAACTCGGCGTGCACCGCGGCGCCGCCCGCGTCCTTGGGCGCCTCGGTCCGCCACACCCGCAGCCACTGCCCGCCCGGGGCCTCGCTGACGCCGCCCGGTCGCTGCTGCAGCTCCAGCGCCGCCGCGCCGGCGAACGCCTGCACGCGCTGCCAGCGCAGCTCGCCCGCCGTCTCGGTGCCGGCCAGCAGCTGCTGCGCGGCCCGGTAGTCCTGCGTGTGCTGCACCACGTCCAGGACGTCGAGCACATCATGGTCGGGGCCGGGCATGCGGACGTCCAGCTCCTCCGTGCGCACGAAACCGTAGGTCGCCGGGTCCGCGGCGTCCGGATGATCCGCCGGCACCAGCCCGACGGCGCCGCGCCGGCGCCGCGCGAGGGACGTCACCACGTAGCCGATCAAGACCAGCGCCACCAGGCCCCACAGAATCTCCATGCCACAAGCGAACCAGACCGCGCCGACGATTGGCCAACCCGCCCCCGGTCCTGTGGAAAACCTCCGTCCCGGGCCGCGCCCCGCGCCGTCCGCCGGGTGGCCGGCCCGCGCCGGGGCCGCGAGCGGACTACCCTCGGTGCCCATGAGCGACAGGCACATCAGTCAGCACTTCGAGACCCTCGCGATCCACGCGGGCAACACCGCCGATCCCCTCACGGGCGCGGTCGTCCCACCGATCTACCAGGTCTCGACCTACAAGCAGGACGGCGTCGGCGGTCTGCGCGGCGGCTACGAGTACAGCCGCAGCGCCAACCCGACCAGGACCGCCCTGGAGGAGAACCTCGCGGCCCTGGAAGGCGGCCGCCGGGGTCTCGCGTTCGCTTCCGGACTGGCGGCCGAGGACTGCCTGTTGCGTACGCTGCTCAGCCCCGGCGACCACGTGGTCATCCCGAACGACGCCTACGGCGGCACCTTCCGGCTGTTCGCGAAGGTCGTCGCCCGGTGGGGCGTGGAGTGGTCGGTCGCCGACACCAGCGACCCGGCCGCCGTGCGCGCCGCGACGACCCCGAAGACGAAGGCCGTGTGGGTGGAGACCCCCTCCAACCCGCTCCTGGGCATCACCGACATCGCCGCCGTCGCCCAGGTCGCCCGTGACGCGGGCGCGAAGCTCGTCGTCGACAACACCTTCGCCACGCCGTACCTTCAGCAGCCGCTGGCGCTCGGCGCGGACGTCGTCGTGCACTCCCTGACCAAGTACATGGGCGGCCACTCGGACGTCGTCGGCGGCGCGCTGATCACCGGCGACGCTCAGCTGGGCGAGGAGCTGGCGTACCACCAGAACGCGATGGGCGCGGTCGCCGGGCCCTTCGACTCCTGGCTCGTGCTGCGCGGCACGAAGACGCTGTCGGTGCGCATGGACCGCCACAGCGAGAACGCGACCAAGGTCGCCGACATGCTGACCCGGCACGCGCGCGTGACGCACGTGCTGTACCCGGGCCTTCCGGAGCACCCCGGACACGAGGTCGCGGCCAAGCAGATGAGGGCGTTCGGCGGCATGATCTCCTTCCGGGTCGCCGGCGGCGAGGAAGCGGCCGTCGAGGTCTGCAACCGGGCCAAGGTGTTCACCCTCGGCGAGTCCCTGGGCGGCGTCGAGTCCCTCATCGAGCACCCGGGGCGCATGACGCACGCGTCCGTCGCCGGTTCCGCCCTGGAGGTGCCCGGCGACCTCGTCCGCCTCTCCGTGGGCATCGAGAACGTCGACGACCTCCTGGAGGACCTGCAGCAGGCCCTCGGCTAGACCGCACGACGGGTGGCTCGTCCGGACGCCCGTCCGGGCGGCCCACCGGCGCAGGCCTGGCCGCCGGGCTTCTGGCCGGGCGTCCGGACGGCACCCCGCTGGGCCGGCACCGGAGCGGGCGCCGGGGCTCACCAGTTCGTGAGCGGCGGGGTCGTCTGCGACGGCGGCTCCACCCAGGGCTGGACCAGCACCGCCCAGACCACGAACGCCACGGTCGCCGCGCACAGCAGCAGCCACGCCAGCCGCCGGGCGGTCCTGTGGCGGCGCACCATGCGGCTGCCCCGGCGCACCGCCTCCCGATGGAGCTCCGCCGGCACGTGTGGCGGCGTCCGCTCCATGATGCGGCGGACGGCGGCCTCCCGCTCGGCCCGGTTCACGAGGCGGCCGCCTTCGCCCGGCGCACCGCGGGCGCCTGCGCGCGGGGCGGTTGCAGCAGGGTCGTCGTGGCCCGGTCGCAGAGCGTGCGCACCCGGTCCGCCGGCAGGCCGAGCAGGGCCGCCGCCTGCTCCTCGGCGACGCCCTCGTACAGCCTGAGGACCAGGACGAGACGTTCCTGCGGATTCAGGTGCGCCAACGCGCCGGCGGCGGCCGCCGGACGCCGCCGGAGACGGCCCGGCGCGGCCGGGACACGGCCGGCGGGCAGGACACGGCCGGCGGGCAGGACGCGGCGGAGAAGCAGGGCACGGCGCAGGGCCAGGGCGCCGTACAGGCGCCGCACGTACTCGTGCCAGGCGCCGTGGGCGAAGCGGGTGGCCAGCTCCTCGCGGGCCCGGTTGTAGGGGTCCTCGCCGCGCAGCCGGTCCCAGCACGCGTACGTGCGCGCGAGGGCGAGCGCCAGCAGATGACGCGCGCGCGGGTTGTCCGCCGGGGACTCGGCCGTCAGCAGGGTGGCGGCGTGCAGCAGCCGTCCGCCCGCGCCGGCGACGAACGCCTCGAACTCCCTGGCCCGGCGGGTCTCCTGGGCCGCACGACTGTCTCGCACACCGAGCCTCCCGCCTGACGGCGTCCCCCTGGGCGGCCATACGCCCCGGTCTCATATGAGGCCCGGGGCGGGCTTTCGGTCAAGGGGCGCGCACCCCCGGCGGAAAGTCGCCCCCGCGCGCGTGCCCCGCGCGTGCCCCCGTTCAGGAGGCGGTCGGCGAGCCCTCCGCGCCGGGCAGGCCCTGAGCCGACATCCGGGAGGACAGGGCGGTGTTGAAGCGGGTGAGGAGCGCGCAGAACGTCTCGCGCTCCTCCGGCGCCCAGTCGTCCGTCAGTTCGGCCATCAACTGCCGTCGTGAGGACCGCACTTCCTCCAGGCGCGCCTGCCCGCGCGGGGACAGCTGGAGCACCACGGCCCGGCCGTCCTCGGGGTGCGAGGTCCGCTTGACCAGGCCGGTGTCGACGAGTGGAGCCACCTGCCGGGTGACCGTGGACGAGTCGATGCCCATGCTCGCCGCGAGCGCCTTGACGCCCATGGGGCCCTCGTTGTCGAGGCGGTTGAGCAGCAGGTACGCGGCGCGGTCCATGGAGTTGCGCACCTGCCCGACGCCGCCGAGCCGGGTCTGCTCGGCTCGGCGGGCGAACACCGCGACCTCGTGCTGCAGCGTGTCGAGAAGACCGGTGTCACCGACTGTCGTCATGTCCATCGACATTTCAGGTGTTGCGGGCATGGCCGGGGGCTCACTTCATGAAGGGGCTGCTGGAATGGGGGACAGAGTACGCGGCCGGAAGGCGGGTCGTACCGGCGCTGCGCAAACCGATCTCGGAGGTTGGTCACAGCGGCCGTTCCCGCCTGTGAACTGCGATGCTGGAGTCATGAGCTACGGCACCGCTGACTCCTTTCGTCCCGTCACCCTCGACGACGTGCGCGGCGCCCGGAAGATGCTGGCGGGCGTGGCACGGGCGACCGCGATGGAGGGCAGCAGGCATCTGACCCAGCTGGTCGGGGCGCCGGTGCACTTCAAGTGCGAGAACCTCCAGCGGACGGGGTCGTTCAAGCTGCGCGGGGCGTATGTGCGCATCGCCGGGCTGCTGCCGGAGGAGCGGGCGGCCGGGGTGGTCGCGGCGAGCGCGGGCAACCACGCGCAGGGCGTGGCGCTGGCGTCGTCGCTGCTGGGCGTGCGGTCCACGGTGTTCATGCCGAAGGGCGCGCCCCTGCCGAAGATCAGTGCCACCCGCGAGTACGGGGCCGAGGTGCGCCTGCACGGTCAGGTGGTCGACGAGGCGCTGGCCGCCGCACAGGAGTACGCGGACGCGACCGGCGCGGTGTTCATCCACCCCTTCGACCACCCCGACGTCATCGCCGGGCAGGGCACGGTCGGGCTGGAGATCCTGGAGCAGTGCCCCGAGGTGCGCACGATCGTCGTCGGGATCGGCGGCGGCGGTCTCGCGGCGGGCATCGCGGTCGCGGTGAAGGCGCTGCGGCCGGACGTGCGGATCGTCGGCGTGCAGGCGGCGGGGGCCGCGGCGTATCCGCCCTCGCTGGCGGCCGGACGGCCGGTGGCGCTCGGCAACCCGGCGACGATGGCCGACGGCATCAAGGTCGGCCGCCCGGGCGAGGTGCCGTTCGCCATTGTCGGCGAGCTGGTGGACGAGGTCCGCACGGTCACCGAGGACGAACTGGCCGCGGCGCTGCTGTTGTGCCTGGAGCGGGCCAAGCTCGTCGTCGAGCCGGCCGGGGCGAGCCCGGTCGCCGCGCTGCTCAGCGCGCCCGAAGCCTTCGACGGCCCGGTCGTCGCGGTGCTGTCCGGCGGCAACGTCGACCCGGTGCTGATGGAGCGCGTCCTGCGGCACGGCATGGCCGCGCAGGGCCGCTACCTGGCCGTACGCCTGCGGCTGACGGACCGGCCAGGCGCCCTCGCCTCGCTCCTCGGGACGTTGTCCGCGGTCGACGCCAACGTCCTGGACGTGAGCCATCTGCGGACCGACCCCCGGCTCGGGCTGACCGAGGCCGAGGTCGAGCTGCACCTGGAGACGAAGGGGCCGGCGCACTGCGCCGAGGTGGGCCGGGCCCTGCGCGACGCCGGATACACCGTCATCGACTGAGCAGTCGCCCAGGGCCTCGCGGCCCCACCCCGGTCCCGGCCCTCGCCCCGGTCCCGGCCCTCGCCCCGGTCCCTGCCCTCGCCCCGGTCCCGGCCCTCGCCCCGGTCCCTGCCCTCGCCCCGGTCCCTGCCCTCGCCCCGGTCCCGGCCCTCGCCCCGGTCCCGGCCCGCGGCCCGGTCCCGGCCCGCGGCCCGGTCCCGGCCCCACCGCGGCCCGCGGCCCGGTCCTCCCGGCTCTCCTCCAGGTCGGCGCTGACTCCGTCACTCGTTCGGGAAAGTCCGTTGTGAGACGCGATACATCGCGTTACGGTGTGTCGCGCACCGCTCGGTCGAATCGCCTTTGAGGCGGAACGAAAAGTGCAGACCTAGGCTTTCCGAAGATTCCCCGACGACGTGGAGACTGATATGCCAGGCGCCATCTACGCCGAAGGTCTGGTGAAGACCTTCGGCGACGTCAAGGCTCTGGACGGCGTCGACCTGGACGTGCCGCAGGGCACCGTCCTGGGCCTGCTCGGGCCGAACGGCGCGGGCAAGACGACCGCGGTCCGCTGTCTGACCACCTTGCTGCGCCCCGACCGGGGCCGGGCCGTGGTCGCCGGCTTCGACGTGCTCAAGCAGCCCGACCAGGTGCGCCGCTCGATCGGCCTGTCCGGCCAGTTCGCCGCGGTCGACGAGTACCTGACCGGCCGAGAGAACCTCCAGATGGTCGGGCGGCTCTACCAGATGAAGGCCGGCGCGGCGAAGGCGCGGGCGGTCGAGCTGCTCGACGAGTTCGGCCTCGCGGACGCCGCCGACCGCACCGCCAAGACCTACTCGGGAGGCATGCGCCGCCGCCTCGACCTGGCCGCGGCGCTGGTGGTCTCGCCGCCCGTGATGTTCATGGACGAGCCGACGACCGGTCTCGACCCGCGCAACCGCCAGCTGCTGTGGGAGGTGATCAAGCGGCTGGTCTCCGGCGGCACGACGCTGCTGCTGACCACCCAGTACCTCGAAGAGGCCGACCATCTCGCGCACGACATCGCGGTCGTCGACCACGGCCGGGTCATCGCCCGCGGCACCTCGGACGAGCTCAAGGCCCGCACCGGCGGCGAGCGCGTGGAGGTCGTGGTGCACGAGCGGCGCCACATCACCCTGGCCCAGGAGGTGCTGTCCGGCTTCGGGAAGGGCGAGACCACGGTCGAACAGCACACTCGCCGGCTCACCGTGCCGGTGACCGGCGGCGCCAAGCTGCTCGCCGAGGTCATCCGCGAGCTCGACGCCCGCGGCATCGAGATCGACGACATAGGCCTGCGCCGCCCCACCCTCGACGACGTCTTCCTGTCCCTGACGGGACACATGGCCGAGGCGAAGGCGGAGGAGAACGAAGACAAGGGACGCAACGAGAGGGAGACCGTCAGATGAGTGCCGTCACCGACGCCGCACGCGGCGCGGCGCCCAGGCCCGCCAACTCGCTGGGACAGCCGGTCCGCGACTCCCTGGTCGTTGCAAAACGCAACTTGATCCGCATGGTCCGCATTCCGGAAGTGGTCATTTTCGGGCTCATCCAGCCCATCATGTTCGTGGTGCTCTTCACGTACGTGTTCGGTGGTTCCATGCGGATCGGCGGCAGCACCAGCGCCACCGACTACAAGAACTTC
Source organism: Streptomyces sp. NPDC058291 (assembly GCF_042880855.1). NCBI lineage: Bacteria > Bacillati > Actinomycetota > Actinomycetes > Kitasatosporales > Streptomycetaceae > Streptomyces > Streptomyces sp. NPDC058291. The sequence continues at coordinate 105,885 of NZ_JBHVYK010000005.1, read as the reverse complement.
CTCATGGCGGGCATCTTCGCGCAGACCGTCACCTTCGCCACCGCGGGCGCCGGCGCCGGCATAGCCGACGACATGCACAAGGGCCTCATCGACCGCTTCCGCTCCCTGCCCATGGCGCGCGGCGCGGTGCTCACCGGCCGCACCCTCGCCGACCTCGTCCAGACGGCGCTCACCCTGCTGGTCCTGGCGATCGTCGCGCTCCTGGTCGGCTGGCGGGTCGGCTCCGACGGCGAGACCGACGCCGTCCGGGTGCTGGGAGCCTTCGGACTGCTGCTCCTGCTCGGCTACGCGTTCACCTGGATCGGCGCCCTGATCGGGCTGACCGTCCGCACCCCCGAGGCGGCCACCTCCGGAGGGCTGATCTGGCTCTTCCCGGTGACCTTCATCTCCAACGCGTTCGTCGACACCACCAACATGACGCCCTGGCTGCGCCACATCGCCGAGTGGAACCCGTTCAGCGCCACCGTCCAGGCCTGCCGGGTGCTGTTCGCCAACCCGGGCCGGTCGCCCTCCGACGCCTGGCCCATGGTGCACCCGGTCTGGGCCTCGCTGATCTACTCCGTGCTGATCATCGTGCTCTTCCGGACGCTGGCGGTCCGCAAGTACCGCTCGGCCACGGCGTGAGAAGGACGTAGCGGGGCGCGCGGCCCGGCACGGCGAAACCCCCGGCGGCACGAGGCGCCGGGGGTTTCGCCGGGAAGGCCCGGTAAGGGCGAGGTGCGGGTGGGGACCCGGCTCAGGCGTTGTAGGGCTCGGCCTTGAGGATGCGCACGGAGGCCTTCTTGCCGTTCGGCAGTTCGTACTCCGCCTCCTCGCCGACCTTGTGACCGATCACGCCGGTGCCCAGCGGGGACTGCGGCGAGTAGGTCTCGATGTCGGAGCTCGCGTACTCGCGCGAGGCGAGCAGGAAGGTCATGGTGTCGTCCTCGTCGCCGTCGAAGGCGATGGTCACGACCATGCCGGGCGCCACCGCGCCGTCCGCGGAGGCCGGAGCCTCGCCGACCTTCGCGTTCTCGAGAAGCTGGGTCAGCTGGCGCACACGGAGCTCCTGCTTGCCCTGCTCCTCCTTGGCCGCGTGGTACCCACCGTTCTCACGCAGGTCCCCCTCCTCGCGCGCGGCGGCGATCTTGGCGGCGATCTCCGTGCGCGCAGGACCAGTAAGGTACTCAAGCTCGACCTTGAGCTTGTTGTACGCCTCCTGGGTCAGCCAGGTGACGGACTCGCTGGTCTGGGTCACAGGTGCTCCTCGTCGGTACTGGATATACAAAGCATCGCCCTGCCCAGAAGCATGTTCCTCAGGTGATGGGCGAAACCACGAGCCTAACAATTCAGCGGCCGAAGGGGGAGGACATAAGCCACCAGAATTACGTCGGCGCAGGTCAGTGCGTACGTATTGCGGAGGAGGCCGGCCGTGTGGGCGGCCCGGAGTCAGTCGGCGTGGCAGCCGAGCAGCTCCGCCGTCGTGCCCCTCGCCGTCGTCCGCAGGGTGACCACCTTGTCGATGCGCGAGTCCGCACCGGAGAAGCGGAAGTCCGCCCGGCCCACCTCGGCGCCCTCGGCGGACTGGGAGCGGACCGTGCAGTAGCCGCTGACGCCGGAGTCCTTGCGGACCTCCAGGTGGACGTCGACGGCGTCGTCCGAGGTCGCCTTGAACGTGATCACCTCGGCGCTGATCTTGTTCTGGCCGACGTAGTGATACGCGAAGTAGCCCATCAGCGCCAGGAGCAGCGCGCCCAGGACGACACCGGCGATCTTGAGCTTGCGGTCGGCGCGGTCGTCCGAGGAACGGCCGTAACGGCCCTCGGGCGGTCGCGTGCTCGCCGTGCTCATGATCGTCCTCTCGGCGCGGAATTTTTCGTCCCCCGATTCGGTCACTATAGAAGCCTGCGATCGCGCCGGGTCACTCCGGGCGCCGACTTACCGAGGATTGAGTCTTGACTGACCAGCTGCGACTGATGGCCGTTCACGCGCACCCCGACGACGAGTCGAGCAAGGGCGCGGCCACCATGGCGAAGTACGTGTCCGAGGGGGTGGACGTGCTGGTCGTGACCTGCACGGGCGGGGAGCGCGGCTCCATCCTCAATCCCAAGCTGCAGGGCGACAAGTACATCGAGGAGCACATCCACGAGGTACGCAAGAAGGAGATGGACGAGGCCAGGGAGATCCTCGGCGTCCAGCAGGAGTGGCTGGGCTTCGTCGACTCCGGGCTTCCCGAGGGCGACCCGCTCCCGCCGCTGCCCGAGGGCTGCTTCGCGCTGGAGGACGTCGACAAGGCGGCCGGCGAACTGGTCAGGCAGATCCGCTCCTTCCGTCCCCAGGTGATCACCACCTACGACGAGAACGGCGGCTACCCGCACCCCGACCACATCATGACCCACAAGATCTCGATGGTGGCCTTCGAGGGCGCGGGCGACACCGAGAAGTACCCCGAGAGCGAGTTCGGGCCCGCCTACGAGCCGCTGAAGCTGTACTACAACCAGGGCTTCAACCGGCCCCGCACCGAGGCGCTGCACCACGCGCTGATCGAGCGCGGCATGGAGTCCCCCTACGGGGAGTGGCTCAAGCGCTGGGAGGAGTTCGGACAGCGGGAGCGCACGCTCACCACGCACGTTCCGTGCGCCGACTTCTTCGAGATCCGCGACAAGGCGTTGATCGCCCACGCCACGCAGATCGACCCGGACGGCGGCTGGTTCCGCGTGCCGATGGACATCCAGCGCGAGGTCTGGCCGACGGAGGAGTACGAGCTCGCGAAGTCCCGCGTCGATACCTCCCTCCCCGAGGACGACCTCTTCGCGGGCATCCGCGACAATGCCTGATATGAGCGCAAGCGTGAGCCTGGCAATGACGCACCTCGTCCCCCTCGCCAAGGAGGTCGACGAGAACAAGGTCACTCCCGGCGTCCTCGGCTTCATCGTCTTCGCGGCGATGGCGCTGGCGGTGTGGGGCCTGATGAGGTCCATGAGCAAGCACATGGGCAAGGTCGACTTCAAGGACCCGGCGGACCCGGCGAAGGCCCCGACCGGCAAGACGACGGGCAAGCCCTCGTCGGCGAGCTGAGGCACGAGGAGCAGGCGAGCGAGGAGCACGTGAGCGGGGGTGGGGCGGGCAGCCCGCCCCACCCCCGCCCTCCCACGCCCGGCTCGGCTCCCGACCCCGGCGCCCGGCTCAGCCGGCTCCGGTCGCGTGCCCGGTCCTGTTCCCGTTCCCGGTGTCCTCGGCGTCCTTCCCGGTCCCGGCCGCCGGGTCCGGGACGATGTTCACCTCCACGCCCATGACCTCGCGGGCGGGCCTGCCGGGGACCAGGCCCAGGCGCCAGGCCTGCCAGCCCGATTCCAGGCGGACGCCTCGCTCCAGGAGCAGGCCGTAGGCCTCCAGGCACTCGGTCAGCCCCGAGTCGCGCAGCGGGTGGTCAGCCCGGACCAGCCGGGCCAGCTCCTCCTGGGCCACCGCCGTGCCGACCTCGACGCCGCCCGGGGCCGCGTACGGCAGCAGGGTGCAGCGCAGGAAGCGCGCCCAGTCCTCGCCGCGCCGGTCGCCATAGGACGCGAACAACGCCGCCGCCTCCTCGCACAGGGCCAGAGCGGCCTGCGCACGCGTGTTGCCCGCGTCGACGATCGCGAGCTCCAGGCAGGTCCAGGCCTCGCCGTGGGCGACGCCGATGCGCTGGAAGTCGGCGCGGGCGTCGACCAGGAGCTGACGGGCGAACCCCGAGTTGAGCAGTGAACCGGTCCGGGCGGCGCGCTGGTCGCGGGTCACCCGGGCCGAGTGATGGCGGGCGCAGGCCAGCCCGTAGACGTCCCGCATCCGGGAGAACAGGGAGCGGGAACGCTCCAGCTCGCGGACGGCGTCGTCCAGGTCGCCCGTCTCCTCCAGCGCCAGGCCCAGGTAGTACACCGTCCACGCCTCGCCGCGCGCGTCCTCGTTGTCCCGGTGCCGGGCCGCCGCCCGGCGCAGGTCCTCCGCCGCCGGACCCGGGTCCCCGGCGATCAGCCGGGCCCGGGCCAGCTGGGTGAGGGCCCAGGCCTCGCCGCGGGCGTCGCGGGTGCGGCCGTACAGGTCGAGGGCCCGCCGCAGGTCGCCCCGCGCCCGCTCGACGTCGCCGCGGCGCAGGTGCAGCTGGCCCAGCTGGAAGTGCGCCCAGGCCTCGCCGTGCACGGAGCCGCCCTCGCGGTGCAGGACCAGAGACCGGGTGAGGAGGTCCAGGGCCTCGGCCAGATGCGCCCTGTCGCGTTCCACCGCCGCCAGCGCGTGCATCGTCCAGGCCCGGTCCGTGGCCAGCTCGGGCGGGGCCTGCAGGTCCATGGCCTCCCGCAGTTTCGCCGCCGCCTGGGTCAGCAGGCCCTGGTGGTGCAGGGTGATGCCCAGCGAGCACAGGGCGCGTGCCGCGCCCGCGTCGTGGTGCGCCTGCAGGTAGAGGTCGACCACCGAGCTGAGCGTCGTGCGGGCCTTGTCCAGTTCGCCCAGCTGACGGGCGGCGATACCGGTACGCCACTGCACGGACCGCACCAGCAGGTCCTGGCCGACCGACTGGGCCAGCTCGCTGATCTCGCCGAGCCGGTAGAGGTCGCCGCGCAGCAGGCAGTAGTCGCACAGCGCGCCCAGCAGGCTCATCACGGCGTTCTGGTCGACGCCCTCGGCGTGCCGCAGCGTCGCCGTGATGAAGCTCGACTCGTCGTCCAGCCAGCGCAGCGCCTCGTCCAGGGAGGTGAACCCGTGCGGGGTGAACCGGTCCGAGCGGGTCGACACGTTCCCGTCGACCAGCCGCAGCACCGAGTCGGCGAGCTCGGCGTAGCTGACGATCAGCCGTTCCTGGGCCGCCGCGCGCTCGCTCGGCGGTTCCTCGTCCTGGAGGCGGGCCTCGGCGAAGGCGCGCACCAGGTCGTGCAGCCGGTAGCGGTCGCCGCGCACGCGGTCGACCAGCCCGGCGTCGGCGAGGGCCGTGAGGTGGCGGGCCGCCTCCGCGCGGTCGGTGGCGAGCAGCGCGGCGGCCGCCGCGGCGCCGAGGGAGGCCCGCCCGGCCAGCGCCAGCCGGCGCAGCAGCCTGCGGGTCGTGTCCGGCTGGTCGGTGTAGCGCAGCCACAGCGCCCGCTCGACGGGCTGTACCGGACCGTAGGCATCGAGGTCGGCCGCCAGCGCGCGCGGCGAACGAGGACCCAGCGAGGAGCCCGCCACGCGCAGCGCCAGCGGCAGCCCGCCGCACAAACGTGTGATCCGGTCGGCGGACTCGGCGTCGTAGGGGCCGCAGGACTCCTGCGCCGCGGCGCCGAGCAGTTCCTCCGCGCCCGCCGCTTCCAGGGGCCGCACCGCGAGCTCGTGCACCCAGGGCGACAGCTCGGCGGGCAGGGCGAGGGGGGAGCGGGCGGTCACCAGCACCAGGCTCTCGGAGCGTTCGGGGACGAGCGCGCGCACCTGCTCGGGGTCCGAGGCGTCGTCGAGGATCACCGTCACCGGCAGCCCGGTCAGATGCTGGTGGTACAGCTCGCCGAGTCGTTTGACCTGCTGTTGCGCCGAGGAGCGCTCGCGGAAGAGGAGCTGCTCGCGGGGTGCGCCGAGACGGTTCAGGAGATGCAGCAGGGCGTCCCGGGTGGGCAGCGGCGTCTCCTGCGCGCTGTCGCCGCGCAGGTCCACCACGCACGCGCCGCGGAACTGGTCGCGCAGATCGTGCGCGGCCCGCACCGCGAGCGTGGTGCGGCCGCTGCCGGGGTCGCCGTGCAGCACCACCACGGTGGGCCGGGTCTCGGTGCCGGCGCGCGAGGCCTGCACCCACTGCCGGATCCGCGCCAGCTCCGTCCGGCGTCCGGCGAACGGACCCACGGGCTCGGGGAGCTGGGCGAACGACTGCTCCAGCACGGTGCGCCCGCGGGCCGCCGCGCTCTTGTCCGTGCCGCGCAGTCGCGGTCCCGGGAGCTTCTTGGGCCCGGTCGTCGCGCTCAGCACCCGCTGCTGGTCCAGGAAGGGGCGGATGCCGCGCACCTCCAGCGCCGTGAGCCACTGCAGCCGCGCCTGTTCGGCGCCGCCGGGCTGTGCCGCCTCGCCGGCCCGGTGGTGCGCGGCCGGCAGATGCGTCCCGGCCACCTTCACGACGGTCGCGGCGGCCCCGACGACCCCCACGGTCACCCCGGCGCCCAGAGCCGTGCCCGTGCCGGTGCCGAGCGCGAGGTCCGCGACGGCGGCCGTGACGGCGGCAACGCCCGCCACCAGCAGCGGAGTGCGGCCGCCCTCGCGCGCGTAGCGCTGCCCGAAGCTGACGCGCCGGGCGTCCGACTCGTCCAGGGCGCGCGCGTACGCCTCGTACTCCCCGGCTGCCGTCTGCGCCATGGCGTCCAGCGCGCCGCGCGCCCGCGTCATCAGCGTCTGCCGGTCGGCGCGCCCGCCGGACCGGCGCACCTCCTCCTCCACGGCCCGCGCCAACAACCGCTCGACGTCGGCCCTATGACCGTCCCGCATGTCCCGTCCCCCTCCGGCGGTCACCGCTTTCCTTGGTCAAGTGTGCTGTGGCCGGCTGCGAGGCGCGAGGGGGCGGAGGCCCCCCGATCGCCGGATCCCGCGCCGGCCGGGGGCGGGCGGTCGCCTCGCGGGGGTGACGTCACCGGCGGGACACGCCTGCCGCCGCTCGGGGTGGGTACTGCGGCAGGATGGACTCCATGCCGAACCGACTGGCCCATGAGACGTCCCCCTACCTGCTCCAGCACGCCGACAACCCGGTCGACTGGTGGCCCTGGTCGGCGGAGGCGTTCGAGGAGGCGCGCCGGCGGGGTGTTCCCGTGCACCTGAGCGTCGGCTATTCCAGCTGTCATTGGTGCCATGTCCTGGCGCGGGAGAGTTTCCAGGACGCGGCGGTCGCGGCCTACATGAACGACCACTTCGTCAACATCAAGGTCGACCGGGAGGAGCGGCCCGACGTCGACGCCGTCTACATGGAAGCCGTGCAGGCGGCCACCGGGCAGGGCGGCTGGCCCATGACCGTGTTCCTGACGCCCGAGGCCGAGCCCTTCTACTTCGGCACGTACTTCCCGCCCGAGCCGCGTCACGGCATGCCCTCCTTCCGGCAGGTGCTGGAAGGGGTCGCGCAGGCCTGGACGGACCGGCGGGACGAGGTCGCCGAGGTCGCCGGGAAGATCGTCCGGGATCTGGCGGGGCGGGAGATCTCGTTCGGCGACAGCCTGGCCCCCGGCGAGCAGGAGCTGTCGCAGGCGCTGCTCGGGCTGACCCGGGAGTACGACCCGCAGCGCGGCGGGTTCGGCGGGGCGCCGAAGTTCCCACCGTCCATGGTGATCGAGTTCCTGTTGCGCCACCACGCGCGGACCGGGGCCGAGGGCGCGCTGCAGATGGCCCGCGACACGTGTGAACAGATGGCCCGCGGCGGGATCTACGACCAGCTCGGCGGCGGGTTCGCCCGGTACTCCGTGGACCGCGACTGGATCGTGCCGCACTTCGAGAAGATGCTCTACGACAACGCGCTGCTGTGCCGTGCCTACGCACACCTGTGGCGCGCCACGGGCTCCGAGCTCGCGCGGCGGGTCGCCCTGGAGACGGCCGACTTCATGGTGCGGGAGCTGCGCACCGAGCAGGGCGGGTTCGCCTCGGCGCTCGACGCCGACAGTGACGACGGCGCCGGCCGGCACGTCGAGGGCGCCTACTACGCCTGGACGCCCGCGCAGTTGACGGACGTGCTGGGCGAGGAGGACGCGGAACTGGCCGCCCGCCACTTCGGCGTGACCGAGGACGGCACCTTCGAGCACGGCTCCTCGGTTCTGCAACTCCCGCGGGAGGACGGTCTGTCCGACGCCGCGAAGATCGAGTCGATCAGGAGCCGGCTGTTCCGGGCCCGGTCCGAGCGCCCCGCTCCCGGCCGGGACGACAAGGTCGTCGCCGCCTGGAACGGGCTGGCGATCGCCGCGCTCGCCGAGACGGGCGCCTATTTCGACCGGCCGGATCTCGTCGACGCCGCCCTCGCCGCCGCCGACCTCCTCGTCCGGCTGCACCTCGACGACCAGGCCCGCATCGCGCGCACCAGCAAGGACGGGCACGTCGGGGCGAACGCGGGCGTCCTGGAGGACTACGCCGACGTCGCCGAGGGGTTCCTCGCCCTCGCCTCCGTCACCGGCGAGGGCGTCTGGCTGGAGTTCGCCGGGTTCCTGCTCGACCACGTCCTGAACCGGTTCGCGGACGCCGAGTCGGGCGCGCTGTACGACACCGCCGCGGACGCCGAGCAGCTCATCCGACGTCCGCAGGATCCGACCGACAACGCCGTGCCCTCCGGCTGGACGGCCGCCGCGGGCGCTCTGCTCGGTTACGCGGCCCAGACCGGCTCGGAGCCCCATCGCACCGCCGCCGAACGGGCGTTGGGCGTGGTGAAGGCGCTCGGGCCGCGCGTTCCCCGGTTCATCGGCTGGGGGCTGGCCGCCGCCGAGGCGCTGCTCGACGGTCCGCGCGAGGTCGCGGTCGTCGGATCCGGGCCCGACGACCAGGCGGCGAAGGACCTGCACCGCACGGCGCTGCTCGGCACCGCCCCGGGAGCCGTCGTCGCGTTCGGCGCCGTCGGCAGCGACGAGTTCCCGCTCCTCGCCGACCGGCCGCTGGTCGGCGGCGCGCCGACCGCCTACGTCTGCCGCGGCTTCACCTGCGACGCCCCCACCACCGACCCCGAGCGACTGCGCGACGCGCTGAGCGGCTGAGGGCCCCCGGCGCCGGCTAGCCCGCGAACTCCGCCAGGGCGCGTTCCACGATGGCGACCAGCTGCTCGTGGTGCGCGCCCTTCCAGTAGGCGCGGCCGCAGGAGCGGCACTGGGCGAAGACGTCGTAGGACTGCTGGGTGCCCTGGCGCAGCTGGTCGGCGACCTCGTCCTTGGTGGCCTGCCGCAGCAGGCCGTTGCAGGCGGTGCATCTGGTCCAGGGGCGCAGTTCGGGCGCGAACCGGTCGAGGACGTCGCGCAGTTGCTCCTCGGGGGCGGTGCTGTAGACGTAACCGCCCGCCCACAGTTCACGGCGGCGCAGCAGGCCCCGGTCCCGGCTGAGCATGATCCGTCGTTCGGCTGCCGAGCGGGCGGCGAGGGCCGGGTCGCCGATGTCCGTCGACTCGTAGGCGGCGTCCACGCCGAGCAGGCGCAGCCGGCGGGCGAGGGTGCCGAGGTGGACGTCGAGGAGGAAGCGCAGCGGGGCTCCCGGGACCCGCTGAGGGCGGGCGACCGGGCGCACGCCGACCGATTCGCCGTCGGCGGGGATGTGCGAGGCGGGCGTCTCCCGGCCGTCGACGAGCAGGGCGCCGACCTCGGTGAGCGGGACTCCGAGCGACTCGACGACGTGGCCGAGGGTCGAGACGCCGTCGACGGCGAGGTCGGTGGGGCCGGCGCGCCGGGCGGGCGGGACGAACAGGGCCAGCTCGGGCGCGACTTCGACGCGGATCCGTTGTGCGTTCACCTGGTCAGGATGGCACGGGGGAGCGGCGCGGGCTCAGCCGTTTTCCTGGTTCAGCCCGTGCTCCACGACGTCCAGAGCGCGGTCGAGGAGGGCGGTGAAGTCGCCCTGGTGGCCGTTCTCCGCCCAGTAGAGGGAGGTCTCCATCAGACAGCCCATGAGTGACATGGCGTGGATGCGGACCTCCAGGCTGTCGGGGTCGCGGCCGGTGCGCCCGGCGATGGCGACGCGGAGCGTCCGGCCGGTGACCGACATGCTCTCCCTCATCCGCGAGCGCACCGCCGGGGCCTCCACGAGCAGGCGGGTGCGCAGCCGCGCCACGTCGACGTCGCCCTCGACGCCGGTGCGGGCGGCGGCCAGCATCACGTGGCGGACGGACTGCTTCCACGGCTCGTCCCGGGGGCGGGAGCGCAGTTCCTCCAGCAGGGCCGGCTCGTACTCGTCCGGGAGGACGATGTCCTCCTTGGTCGGGAAGTAGCGGAGGACGGTCGACGGCGACACCTCGGCGCGCTCGGCGATCTGGTCGGTCGTCGTGGCGTCGTAACCCTGCTCCTCGACCAGCGCGTAGGTCGCGGCGCGGATCGCCTCACGGGTCTTGATCTTCTTGCGCTCACGCAGACCCGGACGCGGGCGGTCGGCGGGAGGGCTGATGCGTGCGGCCGTCATGGAACTCATTGTCGGGCAGTCGGGCGCCGCCCTTCAGGGCCGCCCTCGCGGGACCGGCGAGAGGGAGCAGGGGTGCCGGTGGTCAACCGTGTCCGTGGGCGACCAGGGAGATGCCGACGCAGTGGACGACGAACGCGGCGAGCGTGAGGGAGTGGAACACCTCGTGGAAGCCGAACCAGCGCGGGGAGGGGTTGGGGCGCTTGATGCCGTAGATCACGCCGCCGGCGCTGTGGAGGAGTCCGCCGACGAGCACCAGGACCAGCACCGCGATGCCGCCGGTCGGCGCCCCGGGGGGAGTTGGGTCAACGGGCGACCGCCTGAACGTCAAGTGGACGCAAAGTGGCGTTTCTACACGTGGCCATCCTCACTCCGCTCACCTGTGAGGCCCTCTGGACATATGGGCGGTATCATCGGATGATCAAATGAGTGCGGTCGACACCGGATGAGCGCCCCAGGTCACCACCGAGAAGCATCCGGGTCGCAGCCCCCACGGGGCCTCCAACAAAAAATCCCTCTTTTTAGGAGCAATCGTGGCGCGCGACATCGCGGCTCCCCCCGTCATCCCCACCGACCACCAGGAACTCGTCTCCTGGGTGAACGAGATCGCCGAACTGACGCAGCCGGACAACGTGGTCTGGTGTGACGGATCCGAGGCCGAGTACGAGCGCCTGTGCGGGGAGCTCGTCGAGAAGGGCACCTTCAAGAGGCTCGACCCGATCAAGCGCCCGAACTCCTACTACGCCGCCTCCGATCCCACCGACGTCGCGCGCGTCGAGGACCGCACCTTCATCTGCTCCGAGAAGGAGGAGGACGCGGGCCCGACCAACCACTGGAAGGCCCCCGCCGAGATGCGGGAGATCTTCACCGGCGACAAGGGCCTGTTCCGCGGCTCGATGCGCGGCCGCACGATGTACGTCGTCCCGTTCTGCATGGGACCGCTCGGCTCGGACCTCTCCGCGATCGGCGTCGAGATCACCGACTCCGCCTACGTCGCCGTGTCCATGCGCACCATGACCCGCATGGGACAGCCGGTGCTGGACGAACTCGGCTCCGACGGGTTCTTCGTGCGTGCCGTGCACACGCTCGGAGCGCCGCTGGCCGAGGGCGAGACGGACGTCCCGTGGCCGTGCAACTCCACCAAGTACATCTCGCACTTCCCCGAGAGCCGCGAGATCTGGTCCTACGGCTCCGGCTACGGCGGCAACGCCCTGCTCGGCAAGAAGTGCTACGCCCTGCGCATCGCCTCCGTCATGGCCCGCGACGAGGGCTGGCTCGCCGAGCACATGCTCATCCTCAAGCTCACCCCGCCCTCCGGCGAGTCCAAGTACGTCGCCGCCGCCTTCCCGAGCGCCTGCGGCAAGACCAACCTGGCCATGCTGGAGCCCACGATCTCCGGCTGGACCGTCGAGACCATCGGCGACGACATCGCCTGGATGCGCTTCGGCGAGGACGGCCGTCTGTACGCCATCAACCCCGAGGCCGGCTTCTTCGGCGTCGCGCCCGGCACCGGCGAGCACACCAACGCCAACGCCATGAAGACGCTCTGGGGCAACTCGGTCTTCACCAACGTCGCCCTCACCGACGACAACGACGTCTGGTGGGAGGGCATGACGGAGGAGACTCCCGCCCACCTCACGGACTGGAAGGGCAACGACTGGACGCCCGAGTCCGGCGTCCCGGCCGCGCACCCCAACGCCCGCTTCACCACCCCCGCCGCCCAGTGCCCGATCATCGCGCCCGAGTGGGAGGACCCGCGGGGCGTGCCGATCTCGGCGATCCTCTTCGGCGGCCGGCGCGCGAGCGCGGTCCCGCTGGTGACGGAGTCCTTCGACTGGAACCACGGCGTCTTCCTCGGCGCCAACGTGGCCAGCGAGAAGACCGCCGCCGCCGAGGGCAAGGTCGGCGAGCTGCGCCGCGACCCCTTCGCCATGCTGCCGTTCTGCGGCTACAACATGGGCGACTACATGGGCCACTGGGTCGACGTCGCCAAGGACAAGGACCCGGCGAAGCTGCCGAGGATCTACTACGTCAACTGGTTCCGCAAGAACGACGAAGGCGCGTTCGTCTGGCCCGGCTTCGGCGAGAACTCCCGCGTCCTGAAGTGGATCGTGGAGCGTCTGGACGGCAAGGCCGACGGCGTCGAGACCCCGATCGGCGTCCTGCCGACGAAGGCGGCCCTCGACACCGAGGGCCTGCGACTCGACGACGAGGACCTCGACTTCCTCCTGACCGTCGACAAGGAGATCTGGCGCGAGGAGGCCGCCCTGGTCCCCGAGCACCTCAACACCTTCGGCGACCACACCCCCAAGGAGCTGTGGGACGAGTACCGCGCGCTCGTGGAGCGCCTGGGCTGAGGTGAGCCCCGCACAAGACTCCGCGGCCGGCATGGATGAGCCCTGACCAGTGATCGTCACGGTCGGCCGCGGTGCGAAGCGGCGAGCTGCGTACAACGGCGTACGCGGCCATGGGCCTGTCGTCGTCTCCCCGTCCGCCCCGACGGGAGGACGACGACAGGCCCTCGCCTGTCTCTGCCCGTGTCCCGGGAGCACGTGGCTCCACGCGGTCGCCGGCCTTCCCGTAGCGCCGGAAGTCGGCGGTCTCCACGATCCGGGGGCCGAAGGGGACCTTGTCCCCGTAGATGTACGACTCCAGGTGGGTGCAACGCCCCGCACACGGTTCGGAGTGCGCCTCGACCGGCCCTTGCGCGGAGGAAAATGGCGCCCGGTCCGCGCGTCGCTGCGGGTGCACGCGGACCGGGGCCGTTCGAGGTTCCCCGCAGGGAAGTTCCCGGAAGGGGCCCGGGAGGGGGGTTCAGCCGGCGGCGCTCAGTTCCTTGGCCGTCCCCGGTCCGGCGGCGTCCTCCACCAGGGCGGCGGCGTGCGCGTCCATGCGCTGGGCCGCCAGGATCGCCGCCGCGGTGTCCGCGCGGGAGGCGGCGACCAGAAGGGCGCGGCCCGCCAGGGCGTGCGCCCGCTCGTGCGCGGCCGTGAGACGCGGCTCGGCCGGGTCGGCGGCGAGGGGCGAGCGGACCGGCGTCCGCCCTTCCCGCAGCCGGGTCACCTGCTGGGCGAGCCGTGCGGCGGCGGTGTCCAGGTCGGCGGAGGGGGCCGTCGCGCGCAGCTCGTCGGTGACGGCGAGCAGTGCCGCGAGATGACCGGCGAGCTGGATGTCCAGCTCCTCCTCGCGAGAGCGGTGGGGGAAGTCCGAGGGCGCGCCGGCCATCGTGCTGTGGACCGACTTGGTGCGGATCGGCTCGTACATGAGATGGCCTCCCGTGCTGTCAGGAAACCATCCTAGCTTGGATTCCGTCTAAAGTTGCGTCGCTCATAAAGTCGCTGCCGGAATCGGGTTTAAGGCTGGCTGTAGCCGTCCAGGAAGCGGGCGATCCGGCCGACAGCGTCCCGCAGGTCCGTCGCCGACGGGAGGGTGACGACCCGGAAGTGGTCGGGCTCGGGCCAGTTGAAGCCGGTGCCCTGGACGACCATGATCTTCTCCTGTCGCAGCAGGTCCAGGACCATCCGCCGGTCGTCCTTGATCTTGAAGACGGCCGGGTCCAGGCGCGGGAACAGGTACAGCGCCCCCTTCGGCCGCACGCACGTCACGCCCGGGATCTGCGTCAGCAGGTCGTACGCCGTGTCCAGCTGCTCCTTGAGCCGGCCGCCCGGCAGCACCAGGTCGCCGATCGTCTGACGCCCGCTGAGCGCGGCCACCACCCCGTGCTGGCCCGGCATGTTCGCGCACAGGCGCATGTTCGCCAGGATCGTCAGACCCTCGATGTAGGAGTCGGCGTGCGCGCGCGGTCCGGAGATGGCCATCCAGCCGACCCGGTAGCCGGCCACCCGGTACGCCTTGGACATGCCGTTGAAGGTGAGGGTGAGCAGGTCCGGGGCGACCTTGGCGGTGGGGGTGTGGACGGCGCCGTCGTAGAGGATCTTGTCGTAGATCTCGTCGGAGCAGACCAGCAGGTTGTGGCGGCGGGCGATGTCGGTCAGCCCCCGCACCATCGCCTCGTCGTACACCGCGCCCGTCGGGTTGTTCGGGTTGATGATGACGATGGCCTTGGTGCGGTCGGTGACCTTGCGCTCGACGTCGGCGAGGTCCGGCATCCAGTCCGCCTGCTCGTCGCACCGGTAGTGCACGGCGGTGCCGCCGGAGAGCGAGACGGCCGCGGTCCACAGCGGGTAGTCGGGGGCCGGGACCAGGACCTCGTCGCCGTCGTCCAGCAGGCCCTGCATCGCCATGACGATCAGCTCGGAGACGCCGTTGCCGATGAAGACGTGCTCGACGTCCGTCTCGATGCCGAGGGTCTGGTTGTGCATCACGACGGCCCGGCGCGCGGCCAGCAGGCCCTTCGCGTCGCCGTAGCCGTGCGCCGTGGAGACGTTGCGGAGGATGTCCTCCAAGATCTCCGGCGGGCAGTCGAAGCCGAAGGCGGCCGGGTTGCCGGTGTTCAGCTTGAGGATGCGGTGGCCGGCCGCTTCCAGGCGCATCGCCTCCTCGAGAACCGGGCCCCGGATCTCGTAACAGACGTTGGCGAGCTTGGTCGACTGGATCACCTGCATGTCTGGGAGCTTACGGCCGGGTAACGCCTCCCGGGGGGTGTTTTCCACCACGTGAGACTGGCGCTTTAGGGTGATTCGTTCGTACGGCCGCCGTGGGGCCGCCCGCTCGACGCGAGCTCCGGGCCGTCGGAGGCCGGCCGTCGTGGCCGTCCCGGCGGGCGGGCCGGGCCGTATGCGCTACGGCGGATCGCGCCAACTTCCGGCCGGAAAAGACTCCTTGCCCGCGCCCCCCTCGGTAATCAGAATGCACATGACAATTCAACGGGCGACCGGAAGATCTCCGGTCGTCCTGTCGTGCAGAGGGGACCCCCACATGAGAAAGCCTCTCGTCGCCGCGTTCTTCGCCCTGGCCATCGCCGGAGCGGGCGCGGCGCCCGCGGTCGCCGCGCCCGCCTCGTCCGGTGCGAAGGCGGCCGGGACCGCGACGGCCGGGACCGAGGCGGCCGCCCCCGCGCTGCGGGCCGTCAACCTGGCCGGCACCGTCGCGCTCAGCAACTGCTCCGGATCGGTCATCCGCTTCCCGAGCTCCCTGGACACCGACCCGGCGCTGGTGCTCTCCAACGGCCACTGCCTGTCGACCGGCTTCCCCGAGCCGGGCGAGGTGCTCGTCAACCAGGCCTCCAGCCGCACCTTCGGGCTGCTGAACTCGGCCGGCACCAAGGTCGCCACCCTGCGCGCGAGCAAGCTGGCCTACGGGACGATGACCGACACGGACGTCTCGATCTACCAGCTCACCAGCACCTACGCGTCGATCAAGAACGCCTACGGGATCTCCGCGCTGACCGTGCAGGACACCCACCCGACCGCCGGCACCGCCATCACGGTGGCCTCCGGCTACTGGAAGCGGCTCTACAGCTGCAACATCGACGCGTTCGTCTACCGCCTCAAGGAGGGCGACTGGACCTGGAAGGACTCGGTCCGCTACACCTCCGCCTGCCAGACCATCGGCGGCACCTCCGGGTCGCCGGTGATCGACCAGTCCACCGGCAAGGTCGTCGCCGTCAACAACACCGGCAACGAGGACGGCCAGCGCTGCACGGAGAACAACCCGTGCGAGGTCGACGCGAGCGGCAACGTCACCGTCCGCGAGGGCATCAACTACGCCCAGGAGACCTACCTGATCCCGGCCTGCTTCACGACCGGCAACCAGCTCAGCCTGAACAAGAGCGGGTGCACCCTGCCCAAGCCGTAGGCAAGCGCGGCGGGGCGGTCCGTCACACGGGACTGCGACGGACCGCCCGCCCGGCCAGCACGTCCGTCCGCCGGCCGTCCTCGATCACGAAGCGGCCGTCGATCAGGACGTGCGGGATGCCCGTGGGCAGGGTGCGCGGGGACGCGTAGGTCGAGCCCGCCGCCACCGTCCCCGGGTCGAACAGCACCAGGTCGGCCCGGTAGCCCTCGCGGACCAGGCCCCGGTCCGGAAGCCGGAGACGGGCCGCCGGACGGCCGGTCAGACGGGCCACGCACTCCTCCAGGGTCAGGATCCCCAGCTCCCGTGTGTAGTGGCCGAGATAGCGCGGGAAGGTGCCGTACGCGCGCGGGTGCGGCTTGGCGCCCGTCAGGACGCCGTCCGAGCCGCCCGTGTGGACGCGGTGGCGCATGATCGCGCGCACGTTCTCCTCGTGGCCCACGTGCTGCAGGATCGTCGGGCCGAGTCCGTCCTCGATCAGCAGGCGGCGCGCCGTCGTCCACGGGGCCTCGCCCCGACGGGTGGCCGACGCGCGGACCGTGCGGCCGACGAAGTCGCCCAGCGCCGGGTCGGTCACGCCCGAGATCTCGATCGTCTCCCAGTCCACCGGCACTCCGTGGCAGCCGTCCGCGCCGGTCACCTCCAGGTCGTGGCGGATGCGTTCGGCCGTCACGTCGTCCGCCAGGCGGCGCAGGGTCTGCGCCGGACCGCCCTCGCTCGCCCAGCTGGGCAGCAGGGCCGCCAGCGTGGTGCAGCCGGGGGTGTAGGGGTAGGTGTCCAGGCTGATGTCGGCGCCCGAGTCGAGGGCCTCGTCCAGCAGGGCCAGCAACTGCGGCGCCCGGCCCTCGTTCACGCCGAAGTTCATGGTGGCGTGGGCCAGATGGAGGGCGCAGTCCGCCTTCGCGGTCAGCTCCATCGTCTCCGCGTACGCCTCCAGCGCGCCGGCGCCGTAACTGCGGTGATGGGGACAGTAGTAGCCGCCGTACCGCGCCACCACCCGGCACAGTTCGGTCAGTTCGGCGTTCTCGGCGTACATCCCGGGCGGGTAGGTCAGCCCGGACGACAGGCCGACCGCGCCCTGCTCCAGGCCCTCCGCGACCAGTCGTCGCATCCGGTCGAGCTCCCGCGGCGCGGCCGGCCGGTCCTCCCAGCCGACGACGAGCGCGCGGACCGTGCCCTGCGGGACGAGGTAGGCCGCGTTGACGGCGATGCCGCGGCCCTCGAAGCCGCGGTCCAGGCGGTCCAGGTACTCGCCCACCGAACGCCAGTCGAAGTCGACGTCGCCGCCGGGGCCGTTCCAGCCGGCGACGGCCCGGCGCACTCCGTCGAGGGTGCGGTCGTCGACGGGGGCGTACGACAGGCCGTCCTGGCCGAGGACTTCGAGGGTCACGCCCTGGGCGGCCTTGGCGCTGTGGTCCGGATCGCGCAGCAGGGCGAGGTCGCTGTGGGCGTGCATGTCGATGAAGCCGGGGGAGAGGACCAGCCCCTCCGCGTCCAACTCCCGCACGGCCTTCGGGCGCTGGCAGCCCGCGGCCGCCGCCTCCTTGACGATCGAGACGATCCTGCCGCCGTCGATCACGACGTCCGCGCGGTAGGAGTCCGCGCCGGTGCCGTCGACGACGTCGGCGTCCCGGATGACGAGGTCTTCCATGCCGTGCCTCCTGCCAGATCTGTCGTCGGCGGTGTCTAGAAGAACGTACGGACGTAGTCCACGACCGTGCCGTCCGCCTCGGCGAGCGGGATCAGCTGCCACTTGTCGAAGGACGTGCACGGGTGCGACAGGCCGAGGCCCACCCAGTCGCCGACCTCCAGGTCGGCCTCGGGCAGGGTGCGCAGCCAGGCGTGCTGGTCGGACAGGGCGGTCACCGAGACGCCGGTCGCCGGCCGTTCCCGGCCGTCGCGGCGGATCGCCTGGGCGACGGGCAGGTCGAGGTCGTAGGCCGCGTCGCGCTTGCCCGCGTTGACGAACGCCTGGTCGGGGGCGGGGCGGGAGACGACCTGGGTCCACAGCCTGAACGCGGGCTCCAGCGTGCCTTCCCCGGGCACCCGGTTGAACGGCGTCAGCTTGCGGTAGTGGCCGTCGTCGTGCGAGACGTAGGCGCCCGAGCGCAGCAACTTCAGCACCGGCGCGGAGAGTTCGGGGATCGTGCTGAAGACGTCGGCGACCGCGTCGAACCAGGCGCTGCCGCCCGCGCTGACGACGATCTCCTCGACGCCCGCGAACCGGCCCGCCCGGTCGAAGCCGGCGGCGAGCGCGACCAGCCGGCGCAGCCAGGCCCGCACCCGCTCCGGATCGGCCCGCGGGACCTCGCCCTCGTAGCCCGCGACCCCGACCAGTCGCAGGGCGGGAGCGGCGGCCACCGCGTCGGCGACCGCCGCGCACTCCCGCTCCGTGCGCACGCCGGTGCGGGCGCCGTCGCCGGCGGCCAGTTCGACCACGACGTCGAGGGGGCGGCGCGCGCCGCGCAGGACCGCGTCCATCAGCTCGACCCCGCGGACGGAGTCGACGTAAGCGACGAGGCGGAAGTCGTCGTCGGAGTCGAGCTGGGCGGAGATCCAGCGCAGGGCGGCCGGGTCCACCAGTTCGTTGGCGAGGAAGACTCGCTGGACGCCGTACGCCCGGGCCACCCGCACCTGGTGCGGGACCGCCAGGGTGATGCCCCAGGCGCCGCGGTCGGTCTGGCGCCGGAAGAGCTGCGGGGCCATGGACGTCTTGCCGTGCGGGGCGAAGGCCAGTCCATGGCGGGCGGCGTAGGTCTCCATGAGCGCGAGGTTGTGCTCCAGCCGCTCCGCCGACAGGGCCAGCACGGGGGTGGTGAAGCCGCCGGTGAAGAGGTTGCGGCGCTGGGCGGCCAGTTCGCCGACGGTGAGGCCGTCGGCGTCCGGCGGGAGGCCCTTGAAGCGGTGGTCGACGCGTTCCTCGGCCAGCCCGGCCAGCGCCGCCGGTGCCTCGCTGCTCATGGAACCTCCCTGATCAGGAGCGTTGCATGCTGTGCAACGTCCATTGCGTATGTCGCCTACCGCTGTCTAACATCTCGGCCAACGCGGGGTCAACGGAGCAGCCGACCCGCACTGTCTCGGGAGCCACGACGATCGTGACCGCCATCGGAGCCGGCAACGCCCCCGGCCTCGTGGACGTCGTCGCGCTCGGCGAGTCCATGGTGGCCCTGGTGCCGTCCCGCCCCGGCCGCCTCGCCGACGTGCCCTCCTTCGACCGGGGCATCGGCGGCGCGGAGTCCAACGTGGTCTGCGCCCTGGCGGCGGCCGGACACCCGGCGCGCTGGGTCAGCCGGGTCGGGGCGGACGGCTTCGGCGACCACCTCGTCGAGACCGTCGGCTCCTACGGCGTCGACGTCGGCCAGGTGCGACGCGACCCGGTCCGGCCCACCGGCGTCTACTTCCGCACCGCCGGCGACCGGGCCGGCGACGCCCACGAGGTGGCCTACTACCGCGCCGGGTCCGCGGCCTCCGCGATGTCCGCCGACACCGTCGGGCTCGACGCCGTCCGGGCCGGCCGGGTGCTGCACCTCACCGGGATCACCGCGGCCCTCTCCGCGGACTGCCTCGGCCTGCTGCGCGACCTCACGGCCCGCACACCCGGCCGGCCCCTCGTCTCCTTCGACGTCAACCACCGCCCCCGGCTGTGGACCGACGGCAACAGCCCGCACGTCCTGCTCGACCTGGCCCGCGGCGCCGACCTGGTGTTCGTCGGCGACGACGAGGCGGCCGACGTATGGGGACTGGACGGCCCTGACGCCGTACGGGCCGCGCTGCCCGGCCCCGAGGTGCTCGTCGTCAAACAAGGGGAGCGCGGAGCCACCGTCTTCGACCGGGAACGCGTCCTGCACGTCCCCGCCCCCCGGGTCGACGTCGTCGCCGCCGTCGGAGCCGGGGACGCCTTCGCCGCCGGGTTCCTCTCCGCCACCCTGCGCGGACTGCCCCTGCGCGACCGGCTCCGGCACGGGCACCTCATGGCCGCAGCCGCCCTCACCGTCCCCGGCGACCTCGCCACGCCCCCTTCCCGCGACCACGCCGACCGGCTCGCCGCCCTCGACGACAGCGCGTGGGGGAGACTGCGACTCGGCCCGGGCTGGACGCAAGCCCCGGCCGCACCGGAGGAGGCACCCACCCCATGAGCCAGACCGTCGACCGCGCCCTGAGCATCCTGCCCCTGCTCGCCGAGGGCCCCGCCGACCTCGGACAGGTCGCCGACCGCCTCGGCGTGCACAAGTCCACGGCCCTGCGGCTGCTGCGCACCCTCCATGAACACGGGCTCGTCTACCGCCAGTCCGACCAGCGCTACCGCCTCGGCGCCCGCCTCTTCGCCCTCGCCCAGGAGGCGATGGAGAACCTCGACGTCCGCGAGATCGCCCACCCCCACCTCGTCCGGCTGAACGAGGCCTGCGGCCACACCGTCCATCTCGCCGTCCACGAGGAGGGCGAGGTCCTCTACATCGACAAGGTGGAGAGCCGCTACCCGGTGCGCATGTACTCGCGGATCGGCAGGCCCGTCGCCATCACCGTCGCCGCCGTCGCCAAACTGCTCCTCGCCGATCTGCCCGAGCCCGAGCGGCGGGCCGTCGCCGAGAAGCTCGACTACCCCCTGTACACAGCCCGTTCGACGCCCGACGCGCCCGCGTTCCTGCGGGAGCTGGAGAAGGTGCGCGAACAGGGCTGGGCCACCGACCTCGGCGGCCACGAGGAGTCCATCAACTGCGTCGCCGCGCCGATCAGGGGCGCCGACGGCCGGGTGGTCGCCGCGATGTCGGTGTCCGCGCCGAACGTCGTCGTCACCGCCGACGAACTCCTCACCCTGCTCCCGCTGGTGCGCCGCGCCGCGGACGCCGTCAGCGGCGAGTACTCCGGCCGGAACCCGATCACGCAAGCCGCAAAGGAATGAACGCCGCATGACCGAGAAGACCGCGCTCACCCCCAGCACCCACACCACCCCGCCCGCGAAGTTCTCGCACGGCGTGAGGAAGGGCGACATCCTGCAGGTGGCGGGCCAGGTCGGCTTCCTCCCCGCCGAGCCGGGCAAGCCTCCCACCCCGGCCGGCCCCACCCTGCGCGAGCAGACCCTGCAGACCCTCGCCAACGTCAAGGCGATCCTGCTGGAGGGCGACGCGGGCTGGGACGACGTGATGATGATCCGCGTCTACCTGACGGACACCGGCCACTTCGCCGAGTTCAACGAGCTCTACAACGCCTACTTCGAGGAGCAGGCCCTCACCGCCCCGCCCGCCGCCCGCACCACCGTCTACGTCGGCCTCCCGGCGGGCCTCCTGGTCGAGATCGACGCGCTCGCCGTCCTCGGCTGACGGCTGCTCGACCGACAGCCGCCCGGCCGAAGCCCGTCTCTTCCCGTATTCTCGACGGCCTCGCTGAAGCCGGTCGGCTACATCCTGCTGGTCGTCGGCGCGGCGGGATCTTCGGCGCGGTCCTCAAGGCGAGCGGTGTGGCGCAGGCCCTCTCGGACACCTTCCACGACGTCGGCCTGCCGGTGATCGTGCTCTCCCACCCGATCTCGGTGGTGCTGCGGGTCGCCCAGGGCTCGGCGACGGTGGCGATCGTGACGACG
The DNA here is from genome assembly GCF_042880855.1 of Streptomyces sp. NPDC058291. NCBI lineage: Bacteria > Bacillati > Actinomycetota > Actinomycetes > Kitasatosporales > Streptomycetaceae > Streptomyces > Streptomyces sp. NPDC058291. The sequence continues at coordinate 84,473 of NZ_JBHVYK010000005.1, read as the reverse complement.
GCGGGCATCGTGGCGCCGCTGCTCGCCGAGGGCGACCACTCGCAGGCCTTCGTGGCCCTCGTCGTCATGGCCGTCCCGGCGGGCTCGATCTTCGCCTCGCACGTCGACGACGGCGGATTCCGGATGGTGGCCGAGTACTTCGGCATCAGCGAGCGCGACACCCCGCGGACGTGGACCGTGCTGGAGACGGTGCTCTCGGTGGCCGGGTTCGCGATGGCGGCCGTATTGAGCCTCTTCGTCTGGGTCTCGCCGGGATCCGGTGCGCGACTCGCGTAACGAAGTAGGGGCTGGCTGTGTCCGGCACAGGATCTTCGACCATACTGCCCGCTGTGGAGCAGCGCATAGGTTCGAGCAGCCAGCCCCTGGAGGGCGCCGGATTCGACCCGGCATTCATCCCCGGGCTCACGTCGCCCGCGACCGCGAAGCCGGCGGACGGGACGTCGGCCGAGGACGAGGTCGTCGAGAGCGGGGAGGTGAAGGCCGAGGACGCGAAGCCCGAGGACGCGAAGGCGAAGGGCGCGAAGGCGAAGGGCGCGAAGGCGAAGGGCGCGGAGCCCGGCGCCGCGGAGTCCGGCGCCGAGCGGTCCGTCGTCGAGGAGAGCGCCGCCGAGGAGGCGGAGTCCCCGGCCGACGGCGAGTCCGGCGACGGCCCCGTCTTCGAGGCCTCCGACCGCCGTGCCCGGTTCACCGCCGACGCCCGGGGCGTCCGCCTGCGGCTCGACGAGGAGGCGTGCGAGTTCCGCTGGGACGAGATCGGCGCGATCGAGACGGAGTCGCCGCGGTTCGGCAAGCGGTTCACCATCACGGTGCACACGCCTGACCGCCGCTGGTACCCGATCGAGATCGAGGCGACGGCCAGGGCGCGTTTCAAGGAGTGGGAGGACCAGTTGGACGCGGTCCTCGACGCCTACTTCGAAGAAGGCGACGCCGACGCCCCTGACGCCGAGTCCGCCGACGCCGAGTCCGCGGGCGCCAAGGACACGGACGCCGAGTCCGCCGGCGTCAAGGACGACGACTAGTCAGGCGCAGTACTGGCTCTGCTTCCCGATGGACCGGTACATGCAGTCCGCGTTCTCGAGAAGCTGCAGCACGGCGTCCCGGTTGCGGGAGGTCTCCCGCTCGATGACCTCGTCGGGCGGGTAGAAACCGCCTCCCGCACCGGACGTCGGATACATCTCGAACGTGTACGAGAAGATCTTCTGCGTGCCCCAGAGGTAGTCGTCGATCGACCCGTCCGTGATGTACAGGTCGCTCGACTGCTCGGCCGTGTACCCGTTGCTCGCGGCCATCTTCCGCCCGACGGCCTGGTACGCGGCGTTGTCGTCCGCGGTCATCCCGGTCGCGGTGTCGGAGTAGGTGTACCCGAACGGCCACAACACCAGCTCGCTGTACGTGTGGAAGTCGATCCCGGCGGTGATCTGCTGCTTGCCGCCCACCACCCGGCTGCGCACGAAGTCGGCGACGACCTTCACCTCGGGCGCGGACTCGGCGGACGCGCCGCGGTAGGTCTCCGAGGACGTGGACCCCGAAGAGCCGCCGCAGCAGCCCCACTTGAAGTTCCAGTTCCGGTTGAGGTCCGTGCCGACGGACGAGGAACCGGAGTTGGGCTGCCGGTTCTTGCGCCAGGAGCGGTAGGCGCCGGTGGCGATGTCGTACTCGCCGCCGTCCGGGTTGAGGTCGGGGACGATCCAGATCTCGCGGCCGTCGACCATGCTCGTCACCCGCGGGTCGGAGCCGTATCCGTCGCCCAGTTCGCGGATCAGGTACAGAGCCATCTCCACGGTGAGGTGCTCGCGGGCGTGCTGGTGGTGGGTGAACAGCACCTCCGGCTCGGCCTCGTCCACGGCCACGTTGTCGCTGATCTTGACGGCCACGATGTCCCGGCCCTGGTAGGACTTGCCGATCACGCGCTTGCTCATGATGCCCGGGTGGGCGGCGATGCGCTGGTCGATCTCGGCGGTCGTCTCGGCGTAGTTGTGGTACTTCGCGTCGGCGGTCGGGAAGTCGAAGAGCCGTGTCCCGCCGTCGGCGGCCCGGTCCGGGGCCGGGGCCGGCGCGGAGATCTCGTACCCCTGCGAGCGCAGCCTGCGGATCTGCTCCGCGCGGCCGGAGACCACCACGGTCTCCTCGTCGGCCTCGTCGACGCTCACGCCGGACGCGGCGATCGCGGTGCGCAGCTGGGGGGTGCTGTGCGGGACGTGGATCTCGTACTGACGGATGTCGTCGGCGGAGGGCGCCGACCTCGCGGCACCGCCCGCCGCCGCGTCGGTGACCGTCGCGGAGAGGGGCGCCGCGAGGGCGAGGGACAGCAGGGCGGCCAGGGCGGCGGTCCGCCGGCCGCTCCGGGCGCCGGGGGCGCCGACGCCTGAGCCGCGAATGCGAAGTCGCATGAACTCTCCTCGTGGGGAGTCGGGTCGTGGGGGGCTGTGCGCTTGCTGTGCGGCGGTGCGGTGCCGCTCATCGTCGACGCATGGCATGGACAGGTCAAGAGACGACAAAGGGCCGATGGCCGGAACCATGCCGAATCGGCGCAGGACGGGCCGCGAAGTGTAATGGGGCCGCACCCGCCCCGAGCGATCACACGCGCGGGCCCCCCGGCTGCGAGGCTGAGGGCCGGTACCCGGAACGCAGTGGGCGGCGGGCACCACGATGTCCGCTGGTGAGCACAACGAGTGGAGATCGCGCACGCCCTCTTGCCGGACCGGCGTCCTTGCGCTTTCTCGACCCTCATGGCGGACACCACGGGCCCCCACGGGAGACTCCACGACCACCGGGACCCGCTCCGGAAGTGACGACGACACCTCTCCCCGCAAGGCACGGCGGACCGGAAGCAGGGCCACAGCCGGCGGCGGGTAGGTTGCGGCTGTGACAGACCAGCCGCCGCCACCGCCTGCCGTGCCCCCGGGCTTCGGCCCGCCCCCACCGCAGTACGCACCCCAGGCCTTCCCTCCGCAGCCCGTCCCGCCCCAGTACGCCCCGCAGCCCGGACCGCCCCAGTACGCCCCGCAGCCCGTCCCGCCCCAGTACGCCCCGCAGCCCGGACCGCCCCAGTACGCCCCGCAGCCCGGACCGCCCGTGCCGGGACCGGAGTTCCTGGCGGTCGACAAGCGCAACTCGGTCGTCGTCGACGCGTCGGGGGTCGCGTTCGAGATGTACGACATCACCGTCGACTTCCCGTGGCCCGAGATCCGCAGCGTGCACCACAAGGCGAGCCCCGACGGGAAGGCGCTGATGGTCGCCGTCGTCCACCTGGACGGCAGGGTCTACGAATGCGTGGTGAGGGCGAAGCCGAGGGAGCGACTGCAGGGCTGGCTCGCCCAACTGACCTGGGTGCTCGGCCACTACCGGCCGACGGGCTGCTAGCCGATGGCGGCCGAGCGGCGGAGCCGTCCGCCCGCTGCCGAGACCGGGCCCGCCCGCCACCACGACCCGGGGCCCCGCTCGCCTGCTTCACCGCCCACGTGCTCGTGGTCTGCCCGCGCTGCGGCGGCCGCGCTTCGGTGACTCCCCGGCCGGCCGTCCCCGCACCCCGCTACTGCACGGATCACGCGTAACCTGCCCCGGTTTGACGCGAGTTGCGCCACAAAGAGTTGACAGGCAGCCAGGGAAAGCTGTTCTCCGGCCACAGGGGGCTGGATACAGTGCTGAGGTAGTCACGCAATGAAGTCACCCCGGTGCACCGGAGTAACGCCGGTGGACCGGACCGCGGGAATCGGGGAGCTGCGCGTGCCAACAGCCATTGCCGTGACCGGAGCCGACCTGGCGCTGCCGCCCCAGGACGAACGCACCCTGCCCGCCACCGTTCTCGCCGACCTCGACCGACAGCCGCTGGAACAGGCCCTCAGCGCCGTGCAGACGCTCGTCGAACAGCACGGCCACCTGATCGTCCTGTACTCGCGGGCCGTGCCGGCCGCCGTGGAGCGACGCCTGCACACCGTCCGCTCCCTCCTGGAGAGCGACCGCATCGCGCTCTTCCGCCCCGACCTCCCGCCGCTCGCGGTGGCCGTGCTGGCCCGCCAGCTGCGCCAGCTGGCCTCCTGCGACCTCGGACCCGGCGTCCTCGCCTGCGCCGGCCGGCTGCTCACCCACTACCTGCACGCGGGCGCGCTCCTCGGCTCGGTCGCCCGCCTCGACCGTGTCCCCGGCGTCGGCCTGACGTCGCACGCCCGCTCCTGGGTCCCCGGCAGCCAGTTCGGCGTGCTCGCGCACCCGCAGCCGCAGTTGCTGCGGGCGACCCCCGAAACCGTGCTTCCCGGACCCGAGTTCGGCACCTGGCTGCTGGTGGCGCGCGGACAGTTGCAGTCCTCCTGGGTCACCGACACCCTCGCCCCCGCCTGGAAGGCGCAGGGGCTGCGGGAGACGACGCTGCCCGCCGAGTCCGCCGACTGGTGGGGCACCGGCAAGGCGATCGAGTTCTGCGCCTATCTGCCCGACCTGTCGGTCCTCTACCAACTGGTCGCCTCGGTCCGGCAGAGCGTCTGCCACTGGTGCGGCATCGACGTCATCGGCGACCGCTGCGTCTTCTGCTCGGCCACCCCGCCGCCCGCCGCCGACCTCACCGCCCGAACCGCCGGCGCCGTCCATGCCGCACGCACCGCCCGCACGGCCCGCTCCGCCCGCGAGCTCACCGCGGGCGGCTGATCCGCGGTGTCCCGCACGCCCGTTCCCGTCCGCTCGACCCGACCCCCGACGAGGTTGTACGGCTCATGAACTCCCGTCAGCGCCGCGGCGTGATTCTCCTGCTCCTGTCGGTGGTGTGCGCCCTGGGCGCGTTCGCCGGCGTGCTGTCCGTCATGGACGACGTCAAGTCCAAGGTCGGCCCCGAGGTCACCGCGTACGAGCTGCGCGCCGACGTGGCGCCGTACACCACGTTGAGCGCGGACCAGTTCAAGAAGATCGAGATGCCCGAGCGCTGGTTGTCCGAGAACGCCGTCACCGACCTGGCGGCCATCCGCGGCAAGATCGCCGTGACGACGCTGCGCAAGGGCTCCCTGCTGCAGAGCGACATGATCGTCGAGCAGCCCGCCCTCCAGCCGGGCCAGCAGGAGGTCGCCATCATGGTCGACGCCGCCACCGGCGTCGCCGGCAAGATCACCCCGGGGTCGTCGGTCAACGTCTATGCCACCTTCGAGGGCGCCAAGGACGGCGACCCGGACCAGTCGAAGATCATCGTCACCGGCGCCCGGGTCCTCGACGTCGGGGAGATCAAGGCTCTCGAGCCGGACGAGAAGGACCGGGACCGGTCGGCCACCCGGGCGGTCCCCATCACGTTCGCGCTGTCCACCCTCGACGCCCAGCGCATCACGTACGCGGAGTCGTTCGCCAAGCGCGTCCGCCTCGCCCTCGTCGCACCCGGCGGCAGCGCCACGGTCCCCGACAAGGACCGTACGTACGAACTCACCACGGACAAGTGAGAGGCCGCCGCCCATGCCCACGAGGATCCTCCCGGCCGTCGGCGACGCGGACGCGGTCCGTTCCCTCACCACCCTGCTCAGCCAGCTCCCGGACGCCGAACCGCTCACCCCGGTGGGCGACTCCACCCAGCTCGTGGACACCCTCGCCCGCCTGGCCGCCGAGTCGGTCGACGAACTGCCCGAGGTCGTCGTCGTCCACGAGCGCATCGGCCCGGTGCCGGCGCTGGAACTGGTCCGCGAGGTCGCGCTGCGCTTCCCGGCGGTCGGCGTCATCCTCGTCACCGGCGACGCCGGTCCGGGCCTGCTCGCCGCCGCCATGGACTCCGGCGCCCGCGGCCTGGTCACCCTGCCGCTGAGCTACGAGGACCTCGCGGGCCGCGTCCAGGCCGTCGCCCAGTGGTCGGTGGGCGTACGACGCCATCTCGGCCACGGCGGCGACGTGTTCACCGGCGTCGGCGGCACCGTCGTCACCGTCAGCGGCGCCAAGGGAGGCGTCGGCGCGACCCTCACGGCCGTCCAGCTGGCCCTCGCCGCACAGGCCTCCGGCCGCCCCACCGCCCTGGTCGACCTCGACCTGCAGGCCGGCGACGTCGCCTCCTACCTGGACGTCCAGTTCCGCCGCTCGGTCGTCGACCTCGCCGCCATCGCCGACATCTCGCCCCGCATCCTCGCCGAGGCCGTCTTCCGCCATGACAGCGGCGTCGCCCTGCTGCTGGCCCCCGGCGAGGGCGAGCGCGGCGAGGAGGTCACCGACCGCGCCGCCCGCCAGATCCTCACCGCGCTGCGCTCGCGCTACGAGGTCGTGATCGTCGACTGCGGCGCCCAGCTCGGCGGCGCCGGTGCGGCCGCCGTCGAACTGGCCGACCGCGCTCTGCTGGTGACCACCCCCGACGTCGTCGCCGTCCGCGGCGCCAAACGCACCGTCCGCATGTGGGACCGGCTGCAGATCCGCAAGGCCGAGGAGACGACCGTGGTCGTCAACCGCAACAGCCGCGCCACCGAGATCCAGCCCTCCCTCATCCAGAAGATCACCGGCACGGCCGTCGCCGCGACCGTTGTCCCCGCCAACTTCAAGGAGCTCCAGGCCGCGGTCGACGCCGGCCGGGTGGACGCCCTCGACGGCAAGGGCGCCGTCCGCCAGGCGCTGTGGGCGCTCGCCGGCGAACTGGGGCTGGTCAAGGCGCCGGAGACCGCCCTCGTGCGCCGCGGCGGCGGCCGGGGACGCGGCCCGGACCGGGGTCCGGCGGGGTTCCGGCGGCGGAGGGAGTGAGATGAGCGCACGGCAGGAGAGGGCGTTCCTCGCGCGCGACCGGGGCCAGGTCACCGTCGAGTTCCTCGGCATGACCCCGCTGATCATCGTGACCTTGGTGGTGGTGTGGCAGTTCGTCCTCCTGGGATACACGTACACGCTCGCGGGGAATGCTGCCGACGAGGCGGTACGGGCGGGGACGGCGGCCGATCCGGGGGAGCGGAACGCGGTGTGTCAGGAGGCGGGGACCGAGAAGCTGTCCGACGCGTGGCAGGCGGACGCCGACGTGGAATGCGGCGGCAGCGGCACCGGCTATGTCACGGCCGACGTCACCCTGCACGTCCCCGTGCTCTTCCCGGGCGCCTTCAACCTGCCGTTCACCGTGCACGGTCACGCCGGCGCGGTCGAGGAAGAGGACGGCGACTGACATGGCCTGCCGACGGCGCGGAAGCGGTCGTGCCCCCGGGCGCGACCGGGGGCAGGCGGCCATCGAGTACCTGGGGTTCCTGCCCGTCCTGCTCGCCGTCGCGCTGGCCGCCGTACAGCTCGGCCTGGTCGCCTACGCGGCGCAGCAGGCCGGGACGGCGGCGCGCACGGGCGCGCGCAGCGCCTCGCTGGACCAGGACTGGGCGGGCGACTGCGAGCGGGCGGTGAGCAGTTGGCTGGACGCCGGCTGCGAGCGCGCGTCCGCCGGCGACGAGGTCCGGGTCACCTCCAGCGTCACCATCCCGTCCGTCATCCCCGGCATAGGGGACTTCGGCCAGGCCCACAAGACGGCCACGATGCCGGTCGACCACTGAGGGAAGGGCAGCCGACATGAGCCTGCGGGCGCGCATCACCTCCCCCGAGGAGAACGGCCGGGCCGAGGACGGCCACCTGGTCTCCTCCTACCGGACCAAGCTGCTGGAGGAGATCGACCTCGCCGAGATGAGTTCGCTGGCGGCGGCCGAGCGCCGGGCGCGCCTGGAACGGGTGCTGGGGCACATCATCAGCCGCGAGGGCCCGGTGCTGTCGACGGCGGAACGGGCCCAGCTGATCCGCCGGGTCGTCGACGAGGCGCTCGGCCTCGGCATCCTGGAGCCGCTGCTGGAGGACGCGTCGATCACCGAGATCATGGTGAACGGACCGGACGCGATCTTCGTCGAGCGCGGCGGCCGGGTGGAACAGCTCCCCCTGCGCTTCGCGTCCAACGACCAGCTGATGCAGACGATCGAGCGCATCGTCTCGACCGTCAACCGCCGGGTGGACGAGACGAACCCGATGGTCGACGCCCGCCTTCCCTCGGGCGAGCGCGTCAACGTGATCATCCCGCCGCTGTCGCTCACCGGACCCGTCCTCACCATCCGCCGCTTCCCCCGCTCCTTCACCCTGCACGAGCTGGTCGGCTTCGGATCACTGGACGAGCCGATGCTGTACCTGCTCGCCGGGCTGGTGCAGGCGAAGTTCAACGTGATCGTCTCGGGCGCGACGGGCACCGGCAAGACGACCCTGCTCAACGCCCTGTCCGGCCTGATCCCGGACGGGGAACGCATCATCACCATCGAGGACTCGGCGGAGCTCCAGCTCCAGCAGTCCCATGTGATCCGCCTGGAGGCCCGCCCCCCGAACGTGGAGGGCAACGGCCGCATCACCATCCGCGACCTGGTCCGCAACTCCCTGCGGATGCGGCCGGACCGGATCGTGGTCGGCGAGGTCCGCGGCGGCGAGTCGCTCGACATGCTCCAGGCGATGTCGACGGGCCACGACGGCTCCCTGGCCACCGTCCACGCCAACAGCGCCGAGGACGCCCTGATGCGCCTGCAGACCCTCGCCTCGATGTCGGAGGTCGAGATCCCCTTCGTCGCCCTCCACGACCAGATCAACAGCGCCGTGGACGTCGTCATCCAGCTCACCCGGTTCGCCGACGGCGCCCGGCGCGTCACCGAGATCGCCCTGCTCGACAGTCACGGCGGGGAACCGTACCGGCTGGCCACGATCGCCCGCTTCGACGCCCGGCCGATGGCCGCCGACGGCCGTGTGCACGGCGCCTTCGCGTACTTCCCGCTCCCGCGCCGCGCCGCGGACCGCCTGTACATGGCGAGCCAGCCCATCCCGCAGGCGTTCGGCGTGGCGCGATCGGCTCACGAACTGACGACCAGGGAAGCCCGGTGACGCCCATGGACCTCGACACCCTGACCGCCCTCACCACCGGCGCGACCCTCGTGGCCTGCGCGCTGGCCGTCGTCGGCCTGCACGTCCACGGGCGTGGCCGGGCGCAGCGGGCGGAACTGGTCGAACGCCTCTCCGCCACCGGCCGGGCGCCGGGCGCCGGCCGGCGGCGCCGGTTCCGCGGCCTGGACCGACGGCTGCGCCGCACGACCGCGGGCCGCAGACTGGAGCTGCGGCTCGCGGCGACCGGCCTCGACGTCACGCCGGGCGAGTTCTTCGCCGGCATGCTGGCGGCGGTGGCCGGTCTGTGGCTGATCGGGCAGGCCACCCTGGCTCCCTTCTTCGGCCCGCTGGCCGGCCTGCTCGGGGTGTGGGCCGCCTGGCAGTTCCTCAACTGGCAGCGCCAGAAACGCATCGAGAAGTTCATCAACCAACTCCCCGAACTCGCCCGCATCCTCGCCAACGCCACCCACGCCGGACTGGCGCTGCGCACCGCGATCGGCATGGCGGCGGAGGAGCTGGAGGCGCCGGCCGGCGAGGAACTGGCCAAGGTGGCGAACCAGTTGGCGGTCGGCCACTCCATGGACGACGCCCTGGGCGAACTCGCCGACCGCCTGCCCTCCCGCGAACTCGTCGTCCTCGTCACCACGCTGGTCCTGTCCAACCGGGCGGGCGGCCAGGTCGTCGGCGCGCTGCGCAACCTGACCGAGACGCTGGAGGAGCGCAAGGAGACCCGGCGCGAGGTCCGCACCCAGCTGTCGCAGGTCAACGCGACCGCCTACGCCGTCCCGGTGCTGGGGGTGGGCTCCCTCTTCCTGATGAACGGGGTCAAGGACGGCGCCCTGGAACGCATGACCGGCTCGCCGGTCGGCCAGGGCGCCGTCATCATCGCCTTCGTGCTGTACGCCGTCGGCTTCGTCCTCATCCGCCGTATGTCCCGGATCGACGTCTGAGTCGAGGGGAAGGGAGCACGACCCGTGGAACTGCTGCTCGCGACCGTCATGGGCCTGAGCGTCTGGGGCGCCTTCGCCGGCGTGCGCATGTACCGGGCGGACGCCAGACTCCCCCCGGACCTCGCCCTCGCCCTGGAGGTCGGCGCCACCCGCACCGGCGCCGTCGACTCGCTCGTCGACCGCACGGGCATGCGGTACGCCCCCGCCGTGCTGCGCCTCATGGGCCCCAAGCGGGTGGCCAGGTACCGCCGCAAGATCGACCTGGCGGGCAACCCGGGCGGTCTGACCATCGACCGGTACGCGGCCCGGCGCGCGGTGTACGGCGCGCTGGGCGGGTTCGGCGGGCTGGTGTTCCTCCTGCAGGGCAGGATCGTCCTGGCGCTCGTGCTCTTCGCGTTCGCCGCGTTCTGGACCGAGGTCGGCATCTGGGCGGCGATCCGCATCCGCAAGGACGTCATCGAGCGGACACTGCCCGACTTCCTCGACGTCCTCGCCGTCGTGGTGAGCGCGGGGCTGGGCTTCCGGCAGGCGCTCGGCCGGGTCGCGTCGAAGTACGAGGGCCCCTGGGCGGACGAGATCCGCATCACCCTGCGGCAGATGGACCTCGGCGTCAGCCGTCGCGAGGCCTTCGCCGAGCTGCGCCGCCGCAACGACTCCGAACAGGTCGCCATGTTCGTCACGGCGCTTCAGCAGGGCGAGGAACTCGGCGCGCCGATCGTGGACACCCTGGTCTCGATCGCCAAGGACATGCGTCGCACGGACGCCCAGAACGCCCGTCGCAAGGCGGCCCGCGCGGTGCCCAGGGCCACCTTGATGATCACCACGTTCATGGTGCCGGCCACCATGCTCCTGCTCGGCGCCGGCCTGCTGCTCGGCTCGGGCACCGACTTCAGCCCCCTCACGGGCGACTAGGCGGGGACGGCGATGGCGGCGACCACACGAGCACACGGCGGCCTCCCGCGACGACGCCCGGCGCCGCCGCCGACCACGGCGCCGGGGACCACGGCATCCCCGGCCACCACGTCGGCGAACGGAGAGGGCCCGGCCGACGGTCGCGGACCCGCGGCGACGGCGGACGTCTCCCTCCAGGTCAACGCGCTGCAGGCGATGTGCCGGCAGGTCTTCGGGTTCCGGCTGGCCATGATCGCCGTCGCCGCGCCCGCGGCGCTCCTCAACGCCGCGCCCGGCACGGGCGTCCGGCTGGTCGGCGCGGCCGTGGTCGTCACCTTCATGGGCTCCTACGTCCTCTTCCGCGACTGGGAGCGCTTCGGACCCCTGCTGCTGCGCCACCCCTCGCTCCTCGCCGTCGACACCCTGTTCGGCGCGCTGCTGCTGATCTCCGCGGGCCCGGACACGACGCTCGCCTACGTCAGCGTGTGCACCCCGCTGCTCGCCGGCATCGTGTACGGCTGGCGGGGCGCCGCCTGCTTCGCCTCCCTGCAGTCGCTGATCCTGCTGCTCGTCCACGCGGCCCTGCGGCAGGGCCCGGACACCGCCGTCGCGGAGCGGCTGCTGCTGCCCGGTCTCTGCGTCATCACCGGCGCGATGGGCTCCACCCTGCGCCAGCTCATGCTCCGCTTCGGGTCGGCCACCCAGGCGCTGACCAGCGTCAGGGCCCGTCTCGCCGTCACCGAGGCGGTCGCCGCCGAGCGCGCCCGGCTGGCCCGGGAGATGCACGACTCGGTGGCCAAGACGCTTCAGGGGGTGGCCCTCGCGGCGGACGCCCTGGCCCGGTCGGCGGGCTCGCCGGACATGGACCCGGACCGGGTGCGCCGGCACGCCGACCTGGTGTCCCGCGCGGCACGCCGCGCCGCCGCCGAGTCCCGCGAACTCCTCACCGAACTGCGCAGGGACCAGCCGAACCCCGCGCAGGACGTCGACGTGCTGCCCGAACTGGCCGCCCGCACCAGGGCGTTCGCCGACCGCACGGGCCTCACGGCGAGCTACCACGCCACGGGCGACCGCGCGACGCTCCCGGTCCCGCCCGCGGTGGCCCGCCAGCTGCTGACCATCGCCTCGGAGGCCATGGACAACGTCCAGCGCCACGCGGATCCCACACGCGTGGACGTCCGGGCGGGCGTCCACGACGATCACCTGTGCATCAGCGTGCACGACGACGGACGCGGTCTGCCCGTCGGCACCACCCTGGAACAACTGCGCCGGGACGGCCACTTCGGCCTGGTCGGCATGGTGGAGCGGGCGGCCGCCATCGGCGCCCGCATCCACATCGGCCGCGGCGCCCACCCCGGGGGCACCGAAGTCCGCCTGGAGCTGCCCCTCACGGAGACCCGCCCGTGAACGACGTCCCCCACCCGAACGGAAGCCACGTCATGCCGGACCGACCGCCGGACCGACCGCCGCAGCCGGGCGCCGTGCACCCCCTGTTCCCGCCGCCGCCCCGGCCCGCCCCCGTGCGGGTGATCGTGGCCGACGACAACCCCGTGGTCCGCGCGGGCCTGACCGCGCTGCTGAGCGACCTGGACGACATCGACGTCGTCGCGGAGGCGGCGGACGGCCGGGAGGCCTACGAGGCCGCCGTCCGCCACCGGCCCGACGTCGTCCTGCTGGACGTCCGCATGCCCGGCGTCGACGGCCTCTCGGCCCTGCCCCATCTGGCGCGGATCGCCCACGTGGTGATGCTGACGTACAGCCACGAGGCCCGGACCGTCCGGGAAGCCCTGAGCGGTGGGGCGGGCAGCTACCTGGTGCACGGGGAGTTCACCGTGGAGGAGCTGGCGGCGGCGGTGCGGGACGTCACGCGGGGCCGGGCCCACTTCACCCCGACGGCGGCGACGGCGGTGCTGGCACACCTGCAAGAAACTGCGACTGCACACGATGAAGCGGATTATGTCTCCTTGTTTTCCCTGAGTTCAGAGGAATCCCTTTCGCAGTTGCAATCATCCGTGAAACCATCGGTGCCGACGGGCGGGGCCAGGTGCGCGCTCAGCGGGAGGGAGGCGGAGATCATGGATCTCATCGCGTCGGGCATGAACAACCGGCAGATCGCCGCCACCTGCTTCATCAGCGAGAAGACGGTCAAGAACCACATCAACCGCATCTTCGCCAAGCTGCACAGCACCAGCCGCTCCGAGGCCGCGGCCAAGTGGCTGGGGACGGCGGCCGGAGCGTCACGCCGAGGGGTGGGATGACGGGGTGAAGGGGTGGCGCACCGGCCGGACGAGCCGGGATTGGGCCCGGGATTGGGCCCTGAGGCCCTCTGGCGCGACGGGCGCCGAGGCATACGCTCAGGATGCCGACAGCGGCACCGGCGCCCAGCGAGCCGGTCACGCGACACCCGGAGGGGAACAGCATGACCAACTGGATCAACACCACCGTCGCGTACTTCCAGGCCCGGGCCGCCCGCGCCGACAAGGGCCAGACGGCGGTGGAGTACCTCGGCATCATCGCGGTGGTCGTGGCGATCGTCCTGGCGATCACGGGCACGGACATCGGGCAGACGATCTACGACGCGATCACGGCGAAGATCGCCGAGGTCACCGGCGGCTGAAACCACCGCGCGGCGACGCAGGGCAGGCTTTCCCCATCTACATCACGGTGGTGGCGGGCCTGCTCTTTCTCGCGTTCGCCTACCTGGCGGTCGGTCAGGCCGCCGCGAACCGGAACGGCGCCCAGACGGCGGCCGACGCGGCGGCGCTGGCGGCGGCCCAGGACACCCGCGACCAACTCGCGGGCAAGTGGGCGGACGTCGTGCGCGACCCGGCCGAATGGCCGGGCATCCTGAACGGAATCGCCGATGGGTTGGCCCCCTCGTGCCCCCGCGCCGACGATCTGGCTGCCCAGAACGACGCGAGTGTCACCGAATGCACCGAGGGCGGTCTCGACTTCAGGGTCGAGGTCCTCACCGACAAGTCCGTCGGGGACTCCGTGATCCCCGGCACGGAGAGTGTCCGATCGCGGGCCGAGGCGTTGGCCGTGATCGACCCGCTCTGCACCTTCGACCCTCCCGGCGAGGAGGCGGCGGACGACGCGCTGCCGGAACTGACGTGCAAGAACAACAGGAACTGGACGCCGGATCCGGACGATCCCGCGAGCCTGCCGGAGCCTCAGGACCTCTTCCGCGTCCATCTGGCCGACTGACCGACGAACCATGAGCGACGAAGGAAGCAGGGACATGGGCATGGCGTTCACGACGAAGGCCCGCAGGGGGTCGATCGCAGTGGTGGTGGCGGCGGGTCTCGCCCTCGGCGCGGCGGGTTGCGGCGGCGGGGGCGACGACAAGAAGCCCGAGACGTCGACCTCGCGGTCCAAGGCGAGCGACTCCAAGCCCAGCGCGCAGGAGGGGCAGTCCGACACGCCGCTGGCCGAACTCAGGGGCTCGGACGGGCTCCTCCTCGACATCACGTCGGCCGAGCGGGACTCCGGCGGCTTCGTCACCGTGAACGGCACGCTGAAGAACGACGGGGACAAAAGCGTCGTCGTCCCCGCCGCGTTGAGCGGGAACGAAACCGAGATCGTCAGGAACGGAAGGTCGTTCGGCGGAGCCACCCTCGTCGACCCCAAGGGCAAGAAGCGGTACTACGTGCTGCGCGACACGGACGGACGGCCACTCACGACCTCGGGGTTCTCAACGGTCAAGTCCGGGGAAAGCCTCTCCGTGTTCATGCAGTTCCCGGCGCCCCCCTCGGGCACCGCCGAGGTCACCTTCCAGTTGCCGACATTCGCCTCGGCCCCGATCACGATCTCCGGGTGAGGTCCGCCATGCGTCCCGCACGTTCCCGCCTCACCCTGGCCCTCCTCACCCTCACCGTCGTGCTGGCGGCGCCCCTTCCCGGTGTGCGGGCCGACACCGCGCCCAGTGTCCCGCCCGGCACCGAGGCCACCGCCGCCGCGCCCGTGCGGGTGGATCCCAACGATCCCGATCTCAAGCTCCCCGAGGGCGGCACCCTCGCCGAGCCCAAGGTGCTCGACATCAAGCAGGTCGTCGAGGACCAGTCGGGGGACGAGCGCCGCGAGGACACCAACGCGGACGTCACGTTCGCCCTGCAGGCCGAGGTCCTCTTCGGCAAGGACAGCGCGAAACTCGGCGCGCAGGCGAAGTCCCGCATCTCGACGATCGCCGAGGAGATCAGGAAGCAGCACACCAAGGTCGTCCGGGTCTTCGGCTTCACCGACGACCTGGGCTCCTCCGCGCACGGCGACGTCCTGTCGAAGCAGCGGGCGGACGCCGTCCAGGCGCAGCTCGCGGGCCTTCTCGGCGACCCGGACATCACCTTCGAAGTGCGCGGCTACGGCGAGCAGTTCCCCATCTCCGACAACGCGACCGAGGCCGGCCGCAAGAAGAACCGCCGGGTGGAGGTCACGTTCCCGCGCACGACGGGCTGAGCCTCACGCGCACACCCGCACCCGCACCCCGGCCGTCAGCCCCCACCCCGCCATCGCGCCGGCCGCCGCCTCCAGGACGTGCCGGGACCGCAGCCGGGGCAGCCCCAGCCGCCCCGGCGCCATCGTGCGCACCGCGATGACGGTGAGCCGGCGGTCGAGGTACGCGACGTCGATCGGCATGCGCATTCCGAAGGTGTGCACCCCGCCGGCGGGCGACAGCAGCAGCGCCCCGTCCACGGCGTCCCGTCCGAGCAGCCCTCTGGTCCGGGCCCGGTACGAGGCGGCGATCTCCAACGGCACCCGGACCCCGTCCACCAGGAGTTCGCCCCGTCCGTCCCGCCAGCGCGCCATGTCCGTCTCCCCTCGGCTCCGTCGCCGTCCTGTGCACGGTAGCGAGCCGGGACGCGGAAAGGGGCCGTCGCCCGCGGAAGGATGTCCACGCCATGCCCATCGGCGGGTCGAGTCCCGCTGGACCACGAGCGCCCCGGAAATCGGCGGCGGCCCTGCGGCCCCTCTGACACGATCGTCGTATGAACGACAGGGACGACAGGGACGACAGGGACGACAGGGACGGCAGGGACGGCGCCACGGGCGGTCACGAGGACGGCGGCGGGAAGGCCGGCTTCGAGGACCTGCTCGCCGAAGGCGCGGCCGTTCCCACCGACGGGTGGGACTTCTCCTGGTTCGAGGGACGGGCCACCGAGGCGCGGCCCTCCTGGGGGTACGCGATGTCGCTGGCCGCGCGGCTGGCGGTCGCGAGCGCCGCGCTCGACGTGCAGACCGGGGGAGGGGAGGTCCTCGACTTCGCCCTCGCCCGGGCCGATCCCAAGGCCCCCGTCCTCACCGTCGCGACCGAGGGCTGGCCGGCGAACGTCGCCAGGGCCACCGCCCTGCTGCGGCCGCGCGGCATCGCGGTCGTCGCCTCCCCGCAGGACGCGCCGCTGCCCTTCGCGGACTCCTCCTTCGACCTGGTGAGCAGCAGACACCCGGTGCGGCCGCTCTGGCACGAGATCGCCCGCGTCCTGCAGCCCGGCGGCACGTACTTCGCCCAACACGTGGGCCCGCGCAGCGTGTTCGAGCTGGTCGAGTTCTTCCTCGGGCCGCAGCCGGAGGGGGTGAGCGGCAGCCGGCACCCGGACCGCGAGCGTGCCGGGGCGGAGGCGGCGGGGCTGGAGATCGTCGACCTGCGGGCGGAACGGCTGCGGGTCGAGTTCCACGACGTCGCGGCCGTCGTGCACTTCCTGCGCAAGGTGGTCTGGATGGTCCCGGGCTTCACGGTGGAGGCCTACCGGCCCCGGTTGCGCGCCCTGCACGAGCGGATCGAGGCCGACGGCCCCTTCGTCGCCCACAGCACCCGCCATCTCGTCGAGGCCCGTCGGCGGTGAACCGGCCGGCGACCGCCGGGCGGGCCCGCCGCGGCAGCGGTCGAGCGGCCCGTGTCTCCACGGAGTTCCACCTCGTCATCGCGAGTGGTTCGCAGCTGCGTGCCGTTCGCGTAAGTCCGGGCCCAGGCAACTCGCGTGAGCAAAGCTGCGTGGACGTCGCCGCGCAGCGGAGGGGGCTGCGCGGTGCCGCCCGCGTCAAGCGGGCGTGCCCGGCCGGGTTAGCCCGTCAGAGGGACGGTGGACCCGCGGCCCGCGAGGCTCAAGCCCCCGCAAAACCTGCACATCCTTCGGTGCAAGGGCCCACTTCCCTGCGAATCGGCTGTTTTCCAGCCATGAATGACCCAGGAACCATGTCCGCGGAGGGCACCGGCGCGTCGCCGAGCGACTCCGGAGAGTAGTTGTGGCGCGCCGATGCGCGCAGCATCACTTACGAAGGGTTATGGTGGAAACCCCCCCTCGGGCCGGTCCGTCTCCCCCCCACGGACCGGCCCGTTTTTTTGCCCAAGTCCGCACAGGGGTAGGCTGCGCCCCGCGGGGACCGCACCGTACGGAGGGGCTGACAATCACGTGAACCTGCGCGACAAGCTGCGCGGCCTTCTGGTCAGGCTGTACGCACGCCGGGTGGAAGGCCACCTGGACCACGCTCAGGTGCCCAAGCACATCGGCGTCATCATGGACGGCAACCGGCGCTGGGCGAAGGCCGCGGGATCCACCACCGAACACGGCCACCGGGCCGGCGCCGACAAGATCGAGGAGTTCCTCGGCTGGTGCACCGAGACGGACGTCGAGGTGGTCACCCTCTGGCTGCTGTCGACGGACAACCTCGACCGCCCCCAGGAAGAGCTCGTCCCCCTCCTCGGCATCATCGAGGACGTCGTGCGCACCCTCGCCGCCGACGGCCGCTGGCGCGTCCACCACGTCGGCACCCCCGACATCCTCCCCTCCCATGTGCAGACCGCGCTCAAGGAGGCCGAGGAGTCCACCGCCCACGTCGACGGAATACTGGTCAACGTCGCCATCGGGTACGGCGGTCGTCAGGAGATCGCCGACGCCGTGCGCTCGATGATCGTGGACGCGGCGGAGAAGGGCACCTCGATGGAGGAGCTCGCCGACTCCGTCAGCGTCGACCTGATCGGCCGCCACCTCTACACCGGCGCCCAGCCCGACCCCGACCTGGTGATCCGCACCAGCGGCGAGCAGCGGCTGTCCGGATTCATGCTGTGGCAGACGGCCCACGCGGAGTACTACTTCTGTGAGGTCTTCTGGCCGGCCTTCCGTAAGGTCGACTTCCTGCGGGCGCTGCGCGACTACGCGGCCCGCCACCGGCGTTACGGCGGCTGAGGCCCACCCCCCGTCCGCATGAGGACGGTCCGTGTACCCCCTTCGGGGCGGAAGTAACGTGGAGTTCACCGGCGCGCCGTCATATGCCGTGGCATGGCGAGGCGTGTGAGAGGGCATAACCCAAGCAGGTCGACGCCCGAACCACGGGTGTCGGATCTCAGCGGACGGCACGGGGCCGTCCGCCCGGGAGGCCCTTTGCACCAGCCCGACCGTGCGGTCACGGCACGGAACAAGCAGCGGGGGGCCGGTTCTCGGCCCGTGCAGGGCGGCCGCGAACCGGTCCAGCTCCACTCCGTCGCTCCCCGACCTCATCCGAGGGGGTACGTCCTTCCGTGGTGACCAGCACAAAGCGCCGTATGCCAGACCGGCGCACCTATGTTCTCGACACCAGCGTCCTGCTGGCCGACCCGAACGCCATGACCCGCTTCGAGGAGCACGAGGTCGTGCTCCCCATCGTCGTGGTCACGGAACTGGAGGCCAAGCGGCA
Source organism: Streptomyces sp. NPDC058291 (assembly GCF_042880855.1). Taxonomy (NCBI): domain Bacteria; kingdom Bacillati; phylum Actinomycetota; class Actinomycetes; order Kitasatosporales; family Streptomycetaceae; genus Streptomyces; species Streptomyces sp. NPDC058291. The sequence goes on along the minus strand of NZ_JBHVYK010000005.1, from coordinate 66,153 downwards.
CCATCCGGAGCTCGGCTACTTCGCCCGTCAGGCGCTGCGTCTGCTGGACGACTACCGGGTGAAGTTCGGTCGCCTCGACGCTCCCATCCCGATCGGGGAACTCGGCGGGACCGTCCGTGTCGAGCTCAATCACTCGGACCCCAGCGTGCTGCCGACCGGCTACCGCCTGGGGGACAACGACTCCCGCATCCTCGCGGTGGCCCGCAACCTGCAGGCCGAGGGGTTCGACGTCACCGTCGTGTCGAAGGACCTCCCGCTGCGGATCAAGGCGTCCTCGGTCGGTCTCCTCGCCGAGGAGTACCGCGCGGAGCTCGCCATCACGGGATCCTCCGGCTGGACCGGAATGTCCGAACTGACGCTGTCCGGCGAGCAGGTGGACATCCTCTTCGAGGAGGGGCGCCTGCAGGTGGCCGAGGTCGCCGACCTGCCCGTGCACACCGGTCTGACCATCCAGTCCGAGCGCGGCAAGGCCCTGGGCCGGGTCACCGCCGACGGCAGCGTCCGGCTGGTGCGCGGCGACCGGGAGGCCTTCGGCATCAAGGGCCGCAGCGCCGAGCAGCGCATCGCGCTCGATCTGCTGCTCGACCCGGACGTCGGGATCCTGTCCATGGGCGGCCGGGCCGGCACCGGCAAGTCGGCGCTGGCGCTGTGCGCGGGTCTGGAGGCGGTCCTGGAGCGCCGTCAGCACCAGAAGGTGATGGTCTTCCGGCCGCTGTACGCGGTGGGCGGGCAGGAGCTGGGCTATCTGCCCGGTTCCGAGGCCGACAAGATGGGTCCCTGGGCCCAGGCGGTCTTCGACACGCTGTCCGCGGTCACCAGTCGCGAGGTCATCGAGGAGATCACCGCGCGCGGCATGCTGGAGGTCCTGCCGCTGACCCACATCCGCGGCCGCTCCCTCCACGACGCCTTCGTGATCGTCGACGAGGCGCAGTCGCTCGAACGGAATGTGCTGCTCACCGTTCTGTCCCGGATCGGGGCGAACTCCCGGGTGGTGCTGACCCACGACGTGGCGCAAAGGGACAATCTGCGAGTCGGCCGGTACGACGGCGTGGTGGCCGTCGTCGAGAAACTGAAGGGGCATCCGCTCTTCGCGCACGTCACGCTGAACCGGTCCGAGAGGTCCCAGATCGCGGCGCTTGTGACCGAAATGCTGGAGGATGGGCAGATCTGATCCACTCGCCCCAACCCATCGGGGCTCGGCGGTAGTTGGCGCCGTCCGACAAAGGCTGTGAGCCTAGTCGGGCGGCGCCGTCGTGTGCGGGGGTTTCGCGAAATCCCAGGGGTCCCCACAGGTGTGAGCTTTCACACCCAACTCGGAATTGCCTTGCGGTGTCGGGTTACGGCAGAGTCTCGGTTCTGTCAGGCCCCGCATACGGCACACCTGTACCCCCAGGGGTACGGAAACCCACTTGCACCACTGTTCAACTCCATAGCGCCGTCGTATGCCGCCCGAGCACCACGCGGCGCTCCCCTCCGGGAGTTGCCCACCGGGCCCGTGTCTCCTGTGACCCCGCAGTTCGGAGACCAGCGTCAAGGGCACGATCGCGTCCGCCAGGGTCATCGAAGCGGACGATGCTGGAAGGAAAACCGTGTGAGCCGGATCTCGGTCCGGGGATTCGCAGTGGCTTCGGCCACGGCGGTCACCGCTGTCGGAAGCGTCGTCGGCGTTGCCTCGGGCAGTGTCGCGCAGTCCAACGACGCAGAGGCGACGGCGAGCGACGCGACGCTCCTCGCAGACCTGCCGGTGGGCCAGCAGGCCCAGGTGCAGACGGCGTCCCTCACGCAGCAGGCCAGTTACCAGGCCATCGCCGCGGACGAGGGCGCGAAGAAGGACGCCGAGGAAGCGGCCCGCAAGGCCGCGGCCAAGACGGCGGTCGCGAAGAAGGAGGCCGCCGAGAAGGCGGCCAAGGAGCGCGCCGAGGCCAAGACCAAGGCCAGCCGGAGCGCCGGCGACTTCCCGATCCTGGGCTCCTACTCCACCGCGCAGATCCAGGCGATGGCGGCCCAGATGGTGCCGAGCGGCCAGTTCCAGTGCTTCAGCAACATCGTGGACCACGAGTCCAGCTGGAACTACCACGCGGTCAACGCCTCCTCCGGCGCCTACGGCCTGTTCCAGGCGCTGCCGGCCGGCAAGTACGCCTCCGCCGGCGCCGACTGGCAGAGCAACCCGGCCACCCAGATCAAGTGGGGCCTGAACTACATGGACAGCCGGTACGGCAGCCCCTGTGAGGCGTGGTCGTTCTGGCAGGCCAACCACTGGTACTGAGCGCGGGCGGCTTTCGGCCGTCGTTCCCCTCCATCTGATGACCCGGCAGAAGGAATCCGAGTGAGCCCGATATCCGCCAGGGGATTCGCCGTGGCCTCGGCCACCGCGGTCACCACCGTCGGCGCCGTCATGGGGGTCGCCCAGGGCGACGCCCTGCACTCCGTCGACGACGCCCAGGCGACGGGCGGCTCGACGCTGCTCGCCGACTTACCCGTAGGCGAGCAGGTCGAGGTCCAGACCGCCTCCCTGACGCACCAGGCCGACGTCCAGGCCATCGCCGCCGACGCCACCGCCAAGAAGACGGCGGAGGAGACGGCCCGCAAGCAGGCCGCCAAGGACGCGGTGGCCAAGCAGCAGGCCGCCGCGGACAAGGCCAAGGCCGAGAAAGAGGCCAAGGAGGCCAAGGAGGCCAAGGAGCGCGCCGAGACCAAGGCCGGCACCGAGACGCAGTCCGCCTCGGGCAACGCCACCTTCGTCCAGCAGGGGTCGTACACCACCTCCGAGGTCCAGGCCATCGCCCGTCAGATCATTCCCGGCGGGCAGTTCCAGTGCTTCAGCAACATCGTGGAGCACGAGTCCGGCTGGAACTACAAGGCGGTCAACCCCTCCTCCGGCGCCTACGGCCTCGTCCAGGCCTACCCGGGCTCCAAGATGTCGTCCGTCGGCGCGGACTGGCAGACCAACCCGGCCACCCAGATCAAGTGGGGCCTGAACTACATGAACGAGCGCTACGGCAGCCCGTGCGGCGCCTGGGACTACTGGCAGGCCAACAACTCCTACTGACGGCCCCTCCACGGGCCGTGGCCGGCTCGGCGGCCCCGCTCGACCTCGCGCAGCCCCTCCCCGTCATAGGGGCAGGGGCTTTCGCCCTGTACGGTCGGATCGGCCGTGACCGACGACTCCAGGGGGAGTGGTGGGGAGAGACGGGGGAAGAGGACGGATCATGTCGCGAGTGCCAACGTGGCTCGGCCGGCTCGGCGCCGGCCTGAGCGAGATGGGTGAGCGGCTCGACGAGCGGCGTGCCGAGGTCGAGCGGGAGGCCGCCGAGTCGAAACCGGCGCGGCCCGAGGCGTCCGAGCCGTCCTCCGAGGCGTTCTCGCCGGAGTCCGCGCCTGCCGTCCCGCGCCCGGATCCCGCGCACGCGGTGCCGTGGGGGGTCAGGGTCGCGGCCGAGGCGGGCTGGCGGCTGCTGGTGCTCGCCGGGACCCTCTGGGTGCTGATAAGAGTCATCAGCGAGATCCAGCTGGTCGTCATGGCCTTCGTGGTCGCGCTGCTGCTGACCGCGCTCCTGCAGCCCACGGTGGCCCGGCTGAAGCGGGCCGGCGTGCCCGGCGGGGCGGCCACCGCGCTGACGGCGATCCTCGGGTTCGTCGTCATCGGCCTGATGGGCTGGTTCGTGACCTGGCAGGTCATGGCGAACATCGACAACCTCTCCGACCAGGTCCAGGACGGCATCGACGACCTGCGCCGCTGGCTGCTCAACAGCCCGTTCCACGTCACCGACAAGCAGATCAACGGCATCGCCAAGAACCTGCGCGACGCGATCGGGAACAACACCGACTCGATCACCTCGGCGGGCCTGGAGGGCGTCACCGTCGTCGTCGAGGCGCTGACCGGCATCCTGCTGGCGTTCTTCTCGACCCTGTTCCTGCTCTACGACGGCAGGCGCATCTGGGAGTGGACGCTCAAGCTGGTCCCGGCCGCGGCCCGGCCGGGCGTGGCGGGGGCCGGTCCGCGGGCCTGGGCGACGCTGACGGCGTACGTGCGCGGCACGGTGATAGTCGCGCTGATCGACGCGATCTTCATCGGCCTCGGCATCTACTTCCTGGACGTGCCGATGGCCGTCCCGCTCGCCGTCTTCATCTTCCTGTTCTCCTTCATCCCGCTCGTCGGCGCGGTCGCCTCCGGGGCGCTGGCCGTCGTCGTCGCGCTGGTCACCCAGGGCGTCTTCGCGGCGGTGATGACGCTGGCGGTCGTGCTGGCGGTGCAGCAGATCGAGGGTCACATCCTGCAGCCGTTCATCCTCGGCCGCGCGGTGCGGGTCCACCCGCTGGCCGTGGTCCTCTCGGTCGCGGCGGGCGGCATGGTGGCCGGCATCGGCGGCGCGATCGTGGCGGTGCCCCTGGTGGCCGTCACCAACACGGTGGTGGGCTACCTGCACGCCTACTCCCGCGAGCAGAGCCTGCGGCACGCGCCCCGTCCACGAGGTGCGACGGCGTCGAACGTCGCCCCGGTGACGGCGGCCGCGGCGAACGGCCCCGAGGACGAGCGGCCCGACCCGGCCGGAGAACCCCCCGCCCCGGGCGCCTGACGCGACGAGGCCCCGCCCACCGGGAGGGTGAGCGGGGCTCCGTGAGGTTCGCACGCCGGCCGGCCTGCGTGGACGTCGGCCGGCGCCGTGACGTCAGCAGTCGGCGAGGACCGTCTCCGCGTCGAGGGTCACGGCGACCGCCTGGATCACCGAGGCGATCTTGAAGGCTTCCTGGACGATCTCGCGCTCGACGCCCGCCTTGCGCAGCACCTGCTCGTGGGAGTCGAGGCACATGCCGCAGCCGTTGATCGCGGAGACCGCGAACGACCACAGCTCGAAGTCGACCTTGTCGACGCCGGGGTTGCCGATCACGTTCATCCGCAGACCGGCCCGCAGGCTGCCGTACTCGTGGTCGGAGAGCAGGTGGCGGGTGCGGTAGAAGACGTTGTTCATCGCCATCACGGCGGCGGCCGACCGGGCCGCGGTGTACGCCTCCGGCGAGAGGTTGGCCTTCGCCTCCGGCGCGAGCTCGCGCAGCACGATCGGGGAGCGGGCGGCGATCGCGGTCGCCAGCACGGTGCCCCACAGCTGCTGCGCGGGCAGGTCGGAGTTGCCGATGACCGAGCCCAGGTTGAGGCGCAGGTCCTTGGCGTAGTCCGGGATCGCGGACTTCAGGGAGTCGAGGGACATCTCAGCTCACTCCCCGGCCAGCAGCTTGACCGGGTCGAGGGTGTTCTCGCCCTTGGTCCAGTTGCACGGGCACAGCTCGTCGGTCTGCAGGGCGTCCAGAACCCGCAGGACCTCCTTGGGGTTACGGCCCACGGAGCCCGCGGTGACCATCGTGAACTGGATCTCGCGGTGGGGGTCCACGATGAACACGGCGCGCTGGGCGAAGCCGTCCTCGCCCTCGATGCCGAGGTCGCGCATCAGCTCGTGGCGGGAGTCGGCCATCATCGGGAACGGCAGGTCGGTCAGGTCCGGGTGGTCCTTGCGCCAGGCGTGGTGGACGAACTCGGAGTCGCCGGAGAAGCCGAGGATCTGCGCGTCGCGGTCGGCGAACTCGTCGTTCAGCTTGCCGAACGCGGCGATCTCGGTCGGGCAGACGAAGGTGAAGTCCTTGGGCCACGCGAAGACCACGAGCCACTTGCCCTCGTAGGACTTGTGGTGGATCTGCTCGAACTCCGCACCCTTCTCCAGCGAGACGCAGGCGGTCAGTTCGAACTCGGGGAACTTGTCACCGACAGTGAGCACACGCTCTCCTTGCAGCGAGGAAGTGTCCGGATCGCGGACGCTTCCCTTGGGTTGGACGGCCTCGATCGTGGCACAGGGTGCATTGATTCAGGAAATGGCTACACTCGATTGAGTTGATCGGAGGTAGTTATCAGTGACTGCGGGTAACGCGGGGGGTAGAAGGCGGCCGCCCAGTCCGGCCCAACTGCGGGCCTTCACGGCCGTCGCCGAGCATCTGCACTTCCGGGACGCGGCGGCCGCCATCGGCATGAGCCAGCCGGCCCTGTCCGGGGCCGTGTCGGCCCTGGAGGAGACCCTCGGGGTCACCCTTCTCGAGCGTACGACCCGCAAGGTGCTGCTCTCGCCCGCCGGCGAGCGGCTCGTCGTCCGGGCCCGGGCGGTGCTCGCGGAGATGGAGGCGCTGATGGAGGAGGCCGAGGCGGTGCGCGCCCCCTTCACCGGAGCGCTGCGGCTCGGCGTCATCCCCACCGTCGCGCCCTACCTCCTGCCGACCGTCCTGCGGCTGGTCCACGAGCGCTACCCGCATCTCGACCTCCAGGTGCACGAGGAGCAGACCGCCGGCCTCGTCGACGGCCTGCACACCGGCCGGCTCGACCTGCTGCTGCTCGCCGTCCCCCTCGGCGTCACGGGCATCGTCGAACTCCCCCTGTTCGACGAGGACTTCGTGCTGGTCACACCCCCCGGTCATGCGCTCGGCGGCCGGTCGGGCATCGCACGCGAGGCGCTGAAGGAGCTCAATCTGCTGCTTCTCGACGAGGGGCACTGTCTGCGCGACCAGGCGCTGGACATCTGCCGCGAGGCGGGCCGCGGGGACGCGCCGGTGACCACCACGGCCGCCGGGCTCTCCACTCTCGTCCAGCTGGTCGCCGGCGGACTGGGGTGCACGCTCCTGCCGCGCACCGCCGTCACCGTCGAGACCAGCCGGAGCACGCACCTGCTCACCGGCTCCTTCGCCGACCCCGCGCCCGCCCGCCGCATCGCCCTGGCCATGCGCACCGGGGCGGCGAGGGGCGCGGAGTACCGGGCGCTGGCGCACGCCCTGCGGGAGGCCCTGCGACCCCTTCCGGTAAGGGTGCTCGGCGACGCCGACTGAGGCCCGTCGGCGAGCCGTGCCGGGCCGCCTCGGTGGCTCGATCGGTGGTCAAATGAGCGCTCTGTACGGTGAATCGGGGTCGAAGGCGGGTCAAGTTCCGTCAGCTGCGGACAGGTCGGGAATCCCTCGCTGGACCATGCGCGCCGGCTGATAAGCCTTCCCTCCTCAGCGCTACGCGTCAGACGTATGTGCGAGAGGCCCGAGGGGAGTGGTGTCGGGCTACGAGCTGCCGGCACGCGACCTCGCCGCGTGCGGCCGGGACGGCTTCACCGGGGAGCTGCGCGTGTCCGGTTCGCCCGGCGGCGCCTTCCCTCTCCGCGGCGGGCTGGTCGTCGCCTTCGAGTCCCCGGGCGCGCCCGGCCGCCGTCGAGTCGCCGGGCGCGCCCGCCCCGGAGGCGCTGCTGCTGCGCTCCGGCCGGATCGGCGGCGAGAAGTGGGCCGCGTACGCGGACGGTCCCTCCCCGAGCGGGGAGGGACCGTCCGCCCGTGACGGGCGGCGCCGCCCGGAGGCGGCGGTTACTCCGTGCGCAGCCCGTCCGGCCGCATCAGCCGGATGAGCGGCGGCAGGCTCAGCAGCGTCACCAGCAGGACGACGCCCGCGCCGCAGCCGGTCATCGCCAGCACGCTTCCCCAGTCCACGGCCACCGGCGTGCCCGTCATCCGCAGCAGCACCGTGCCGAGCGTCAGCCCCACCGCCGAGGCCAGCAGCAGGCCGAGACCGATCGGGACGGCCGTCTGCCACAGCACCGACAGGCCCAGCGTGCGCCGCCGGGTGCCGAAGGCGACCAGGGCCGACAGCAGCTTGCGCCGCTCCCGCAGCTGCTCCAGCTGCGAGACCAGCAGGCTCGCGCCGATCAGCAGCAGCACGCAGACGGAGCCCACGAGCAGGCCGGTGCGGATGGAGGTGTACGTGTCGTCCTGCTCCGTCGACGACCAGTTCATCGGGCGGGACAGCGGATCCACCTGGAACGCCGTGTTGCGGGCGTACTCGTAGGCGTCGGGCACGGAGTCGTCGATCGAGAGGTACAGCTGGCCCCTGACCGTCTTCTCGGCCGCCTTGGGCAGCGCGCCGGGCGTCAGCAGGAAGCCGCCGCGCTCCCACCCGGTGAGCCCCTTGACCGACTGCGCCTGAACGACGCCCGCGGGGACGGTCCACACGACTTCCCCCACCTCCTCGGAGGGCGGCTGGAGGTACAGCTTCTTGCCGGCCTTGTTCATCTGGAGCCCGTTGCCGGAGTCGTCGCCGCCGGCGAGGACGAACACGTCGCCGTCCTTGCACGTGGGCAGCTTCGCCAGCTCGCGCAGGGCCGGGCAGTCGCCCACCGTCAGGTCTTCGCTCAGGGCCTGGCCGTTGTCGCTGCTCCAGGAGGAGTCGCCGACGTAGCCCTCCCACAGGGCCGTGACGTGGCGGACGGCCTTGGTGTCGGTGAACTTCCGGGCGGTGTCGGCCATCGGGACGCCGTCGGGCACCTCCACCTGCAGCTGGGCCCGGGTGACGTCGCGGCCGGTGGCCTTGGTGTAGTCGTCGTCCACGCCGGCGAACAGCATCTGCAGCGCGATCGCCCCGGCGACCGCCACCGCGATGCCGTTGACCATCCGGGCCGCCGTGCCGCTGCTCAACTGCAGCCGCCGTACCGCGAGCTGCCAGGCGACGCCGCCGGCGCCGAGCTTGCCGACGACCGTCTCCACGAGCCAGGGCAGCAGGGCGGTGATCCCGACGAGGAGCAGCAGGACGCCGCCGATCACCAGGTACTTGTTGAAGTTCCCGTTCTCGCGGCCCTGTCCGATCATCGGGTAGAGCATCGCGAGGCCGGCCACCGGCAGCAGCAGCCGCCACCACAGCCGGCGTCGCGCGGGCTTCGCCGTGCGCACCACGCCCAGGGGTTCGATCACCACTCCGCGCAGGGCGAAGAGGGTGACCAGGACCGCGGCCGTCGGCACGGCCAGCGCGACCAGCACGGCCAGCGCGGGAGAGGGGTCGAGGTAGCTGGGCCACACGCTGAAGCCCACCACCTCGACCTGGCCCGCCGCCTGGCGGCCGGCCAGGAAGAAGACGGTGCCGAGCACCAGGCCCAGCAGCGAGCCGGCCATCGCCTCGCCCGCCGCGATGCGCCGGGTCATCCGGCCGTCGGAGCCGATCAGTCGCAGCGCGGCGAGCCGGCGGTCGCGCCGCTCGCCGCCGAACCGCACGGCCGCGGCGATGAACACGGCCACCGGCATCAGCAGCACCACGATGACGACGAGGATGAGCAGGACCAGCACGGGGTCGGTCTGCTCCTTCGACGGCTCGGGGTTCCCGAACGTCTTCAGGCGGGTCACCACCGCGCCGGTGCCGACGTGCGCGGAGAGTCCGGAGGCGCCCGTGTAGTAGGCGAGTTCCTGGGAGCCGACCAGGCCGCTCTCCGCGATCGTCCCGATCACGCGGTAGGGCAGCCGCTCACGCAGCAGCGCCGAACCGTCGGCGTCGAGGAGCTTCTTCAGCGCGGGCGAGACCATCATGTCGCCCGGGGCCGGGAAGCGGCTCACGCCGGGCGGCCGCGGGGCACGCGAACCCTCCGGCTCCACCATCCGGCCACGGATGTCCTTGCCGCGGAACGACGTGTCCGAGTCGGCGATCAGCAGGGTGTCGTCGCCCTTGGGCGGCGGCTCCGTGAACGCCCAGTCGAGCCGGGCCTGTTCACGGTCGTGGCGCACCGCGAGCGCGTTCGGCACCGCCGTGGTCAGCAGCAGGACGGCGACGCCGAGCCCGACGCCGACCGCCGTCAGCACGGCCCGCACCCAGCCCTCCCGGCCGCCCGCGAAGGCGAACCGGATCCCCAGCCCCAGGTCACGGGACCATTGACGCACGCTCATATGGCGCGCTCCATGTCCCGCGACTTGCCGTCCCGTACGACGATCTCGCGGTCGGAGTAGGCGGCCACCCGGGCCTCGTGGGTGACGAGGACGACGGCGGCGTTGGCGGACCGGGCGGCCTCGGTGAGCAGCTCCATCACGCGCTCGCCGTTGAGCGAGTCCAGCGCGCCGGTCGGCTCGTCGGCGAACAGCACGCGGGGGTTGGTGACCAGCGAGCGGGCCACGGCGACCCGCTGCCCCTGACCGCCGGAGACCTCGCCGGGCCGCTTCTTGCCGAGGTCGTCGACCTCCAGCCGCTTCATCCAGTCCAGCGCGGTGCGTTCGGCCTGCTTGCGCGGGGCGCCGTTCAGCCGCAGCGGCAGCGCCACGTTCTCCACGCAGGTCAGTTCGGGCACCAGCTGCCCGAACTGGAACACGAAGCCGAACTCCGAGCGCCGCAGCAGACTGCGCTGGGCGTCGCTCATGGTGGCCAGGTCACGGCCGTCGTACAGGATCGAGCCGGAGTCGGGCGTCACGATGCCGGCGAGGCAGTGCAGCAGCGTCGACTTGCCGGAGCCGGACGGGCCCATCACCGCGACGACCTCGCCGGGGTGGATGGAGAACTCGGCGCCGTCCAGCGCCATGGTCGGGCCGTACGCCTTGCGCAGGTCCTCCGCGACGAGCAGGGATCCCCCGGGAGCGTTCACGCGTGCATCGCCGCCTTCAGCTTGTCGAGACGCGCGGCGGCCAGCTCCAGCCAGCGCAGGTCGGCTTCGAGATGGAACAGCGCGTGGTCGCAGATCAGCTGGTCGGCCAGATCGCCCTTGCGCTTGCGGTCGGTGAGGATGCGCATGCTGCGCAGGTGCTCCGAACGCTGGGTGTCGAGGATGTCGGCGGCGTCGCGGTGGGTGAGCAGCGCGAGGACGACTTTGGTGTAGAGCGTCGACTGCAGGTACGGCTCGGGCTTCTCGGGCGTGGCGAGCCACTGCTCGACGTCGGTGATCCCGGCGTCGGTGATGGCGTACCGCTTGCGCTCGGGGCCGCCGCCGGCCTCGATGCCGTCGACCTCGACGAGCCCGTGCTTCAGCAGGCGCGACATCGTCGAGTAGACCTGGCCGTAGTGCAGCGGCCGGTCGTGACCGAACTTCTCGTCGAAGGCCCGCTTGAGGTCGTAGCCGTGGCGGGGCCCGGACTCCAGGAGACCCAGGAGGGTGTGACCGATGGACATGACGAGCAATGTACATGCGGTGTATACCCGGCGTGTATACGCGGAGTGCGCAGGTGGCAGCGGGGGGTACGGCTCCGCAGGTGACGGCCCATTGTCACTGTTTCGCTACAGGGCCGCTCCCGCGGCCCAGGGTTCCGGCTGCCGCCCGGCGGCCGTCCGGCCCGTTCCGGGGAGCGGGGCCGCGGCCGCCGGGGCGGTCAGGTCGGCGGGGGCTCGGGGGCGGGGCCTCTCGGGGGGCGGCCGCGGCGGGGGAGGGGGCCGGTGTCGCCGGGCAGCCGTCCCGCCTCCTTCAAAGCTCTGCGCAGCAGGAACTCGATCTGCGCGTTGGCGGACCGCAGGTCCTCCCCGGCCCACCGGGCCAGCGCCTCGTACACCGCGGGGTCCAGCCGCAGCAGCACCTGCTTGCGCTGCGGCCGCCCCTGCGGGGACGTGCCCCCCGAGGGAGCCGTCACTGGTAGAGGGTCCCGGTGTTCAGCACCGGCTGGGGCGCCCGGTCCCCGCACAGCACCACCATCAGGTTGGACACCATCGCCGCCTTCCGCTCCTCGTCCAGCTCGACGATGCCCTGTTCGGCGATCCGGCCGAGCGCCGCCTCCACCATCCCGACGGCCCCGTCCACGATCTCGCGCCGGGCCGCGACCACCGCGCCCGCCTGCTGCCGCTGGAGCATCGCCGAGGCGATCTCGGGAGCGTACGCGAGGTGGGTGAAGCGGGACTCGATGATCCGCACGCCGGCCGCCTCCACGCGCGCGTGCAGCTCCACGGCGAGCTTCTCGGTGATCTCCTCGGCGTTGCCGCGCAGGGACAGTCCGTCCTCGTCGTGCGCGTCGTAGGGGTACTCGATGGCGATGTGCCGGACGGCCGCCTCGGTCTGGGTGGCGACGAACTCCAGGAAGTCGTCCACCTCGAAGGAGGCCTGCGCGGTGTCCCGCACGTTCCACACCACGACCGCGGCGAGCTCGATCGGGTTGCCGTAGGCGTCGTTGACCTTGAGGACGGCCGTCTCGTGGTTGCGGACCCGGGTGGAGATCTTCTCGCGGGAGGTGAACGGGTTCACCCAGCGCAGCCCGTCCTCGCGGATGGTGCCCCGGTAGCGGCCGAAGAGCTGCACCACCCGGGCCTCGCCCGGCGCCACCGTGTTCAGGCCGCACATCGCGAGGAACGCGGCCAGGGCGACCAGGACGCCGCCGGTGATCAGCGCCGCCTTGAGGCCGGTCGCCGTCACCGCGGTGGCCAGGGCGATCATCGCGGCGCCGGCCAGCAGTCCGGCCAGGCCGAGCAGCAGCGCCAGCCCGCCGCCGACGCTGCGCGCGGGGAACTCCCTCACGCGCGGAGCGGGCATCTCGGGTGCGTCGGCCTCGGCGGCGGCCCGGCCGGCTGCCGAGGGGCCCGGGGCCACGGGGCCGGGTGCGGAGGCGTCGTGGGCCGAGGGGTCGTGTGCGGACATGGTGGTCCCCGTTTCTCGTCAGCAGCCTGTTCAGCGATCGGCTGTCTATCTAAGTGATATCACTTTAGCGCGGGATGGCAACCCTGAGCCCCTTTCGGACGTCGAACCGGTGGGGACGCCGGACCGGTTCCGCCGGGCGGGGTGCTGATTCTCACCCCCTTCGGAGGCCGGATCGGGAGCGCCTCGTCATAGACAGCGGTGTTAGCTTTCTGAGCTGACCTGGCCCTGCCCCGGGCACTGGTGTGACTGCCGAGTAGGAAGCGGAGCGAGCGGACTCATGGGACGAGCGGAAGAGAGACGAGCGCGGCAGCGCGGTGGCCGCCGCGCGGCGCCCAGGAGCCGCTCCACGGAGACGGAGTCGGTGGCGCCCCCCGCCCCCGGGACCGGCGCCGGGACCGCGACCGCGACCACGACCGCGCCCGTGACCGGAGGCCGCGCGGCGGCCCGCAAGGGCGCGAAGAAGGCCGGCAAGGGCGCGAAGGGCAAGGGCGGCGCCGCCGGCAAGAAGGACAAGAGCCTCATACGCCGGCTGTTCACCTGGAAGAAGATCCTCGGCACCTTCCTCGGCTTCGCCGTCGCCGTCATCGGCGCCTTCATCTGGCTGTACGTGAGCACGCCGATCCCCGCGGGCAACCCCGACGCCGACCTGCAGAGCAACGTCTACAAGTACGGCAACGGCGCGGTCCTCGCCCGCGACGGCGACGTCAACCGGGAGAACGTCGATCTCGCCACGATCCCCAAGGCCGTCCAGCACACCTTCGTCGCCGCCGAGAACAAGTCCTTCTACAACGACCACGGCGTCGACTTCAGGGGCACCGCCCGCGGCGTCCTCAACACCCTCATGGGCAAGGGCGCGCAGGGCGGTTCGACGATCACCCAGCAGTACGTCAAGAACTACTACCTGTCCCAGGAACAGACCGTCACGCGCAAGCTGAAGGAACTGGTCATCTCCCTCAAGCTGGACCGGGAGAAGGACAAGGACTACATCCTCGCCGGATACATGAACACCAGCTACTACGGCCGCGGCGCCTACGGCATCCAGGCCGCCGCCCAGGCCTACTACCGCGTCGACGCCGACAAGCTCACCGTCGAGCAGGGCGCCTACCTCGCCGCGCTGCTGCAGGCGCCCAGCCAGTACGACTGGGCCGCCGCCTCCGACGTCGGCAAACGCCTGGTCCAGGCCCGCTGGAACTACGTCCTCGACAACATGGTCGGACAGGACTGGCTGGACAAGTCGAAGCGCGACGCGATGCATTTCCCGTTCCCGAAGGACCCGCAGGCCGCCCCCGGCAAGGAGGGCCAGATCGGCTACCTCGTCGACGCGGCCAACGCCGAGCTCGCCGACCAGCTCGTCGCCACCGGCGTCGCCGACAACTACGAGTCGGCCGCCGCCCTGGTCCGCAAGGGCGGCTGGAACATCGAGCTCAACATCGACAAGAAGAAGCAGAAGGCGCTGGAGACGTCGGTCAAGGAACAGCTCACCAGCAAACTGGACAAGAAGAAGCGCTCCGTCGACGCCGACGTCCAGGCCGGCGCGGTGTCGGTGAACCCGAAGACCGGCGCCGTCGAGGCGATGTACGGCGGCACGAGCTACACCGACCACTACCTCAACAACGCCACCCGCACCGACTACCAGCCCGCCTCCACCTTCAAGCCGGTGATCCTCGCCGCGGCCTTCGACGAGAACGCCGTGACCCAGGACGACCAGAAGATCACCGCCAACACGATCTACGACGGCACCAGCAAGCGCCCGGTCGTCGGCAGCGACATCGGCTTCGCGCCGGAGAACGAGGACGACCAGGACTACGGCCCGGTCACCGTTCAGACGGCGCTGAACAAGTCCATCAACTCCGTCTTCGCGCAGATGGGCGTGGACGTCGGCATGGACAAGGTGCTCAAGGTCGCCGACGAACTCGGCATGGACACCAAGGACCTCAGGGCGGTGCCGGCCCAGACCCTCGGCACCATGGGCGCGAGCCCCCTGCAGATGGCCGGCGTCTACGCCACCCTCGACAACCACGGCAAGAAGGTCACCCCGACGATCATCAAGTCGGCCGAGAACAGCCTCCACCCGTCCTTCAAGCACACCGCCCCCATCGGCGGCCAGGTCATCGACCGCGAGGCGGCCGACTCGGTCACCTCGGTGCTGACCGGCGTGATCGACGACGGAACGGCGAAGAAGTCCGTGCGGGACAACCCGCTGCGCAGGGGCCAGAAGGTCGCTGGCAAGACGGGCACCTCCGACAACAACAAGTCGGCCTGGTTCACCGGCTACACCCCGGACCTGGTCACCTCGGTCGGCCTGTTCGGCGAGTCCGCCAAGGCCCCGCACCCCCAGGTTCCGCTGACCGGCGCGACGAACGGTCTGACGTCGGACGACGGCCGGGTCAACGGCGGCGGCTTCCCGGCGCAGATCTGGGCGGCCTACACCTTCGGCGTCTCCACCAAGGTCACCAAGTTCGACCTGGAGACCGACCAGGGCGCGGCGGTCCAGACGGCCGTTCCGTCCCCGTCGGCTTCGTCGTCGCCGAAGCCGAGCACGTCGCCGTCGCCGTCGCCGAAGCCGAGCACGTCGCCGTCGCCGTCGCCGAAGCCCAGCACGTCGCCGTCGCCGAAGCCCAGCACGTCGCCCTCCGGCACCCCGTCGGGCGACACCTCGACCGAACCCAGCACGGACGACCCCTCGACCGGATCGCGGGAGCCGGGCAATCCGCTCTTCGGGCAGTGACGCGCCGCCGCGGTCGGCGGCGCAACGGCGGAGGGGGGGGCCGGGTGTAGACGGGGGCGCCCGCCGCGCGGGCGGGCCGGGTCGGCCGCTGCCGGTGATCGGGGACCCGGCGCACCCGGCGGCGGGGGCCCCCCTCGACCGCGGCGCGCCCCCTCCGCGCGTCCGCGCGGGTCCGTCAGCTCCGGTTCAGCTCGAACCAGACCACCTTGCCGGTGCTGAGCCGCGTGGCCCCCCAGCGCCGGGCGAGCCGGTTCACCAGGTACAGCCCACGCCCGCCCTCGTCGGTCGCCCGGGCCTGCCGCAGCCGGGGCAGCTGCGGGACGTCGTCGCCCACCTCGCACCGCAGCACGTCGGTGCGCAGCAGCCGCAAAGTCACCGGCCGCGTGGCATAGCGCACCGCGTTCGTGACCACCTCGCTGACCAGCAGCTCGACGGAGTCGGACATGTCCTCCATGCCCCAGCGGGACAGCGCCCGCCGGGCCAGCCGACGAGCCCGCCCCGGCGCCGCGTCCTCCGGCTCCAGGACCCAGTACGCCACGTCGCTGGGCGCGATCCCGTCGAACCGGGCGGCGAGCAGCGCGATGTCGTCGTCCCGGTCGCCCGGGCCGAGCATGTCGAGCACCTCGTCGCACAGGGCTTCGAGCGGCGGCGGATGGTCGGACCCGGTCAGCTGGGCGGTCGCCGCGAGCTTCTCCCGCAGCTGCTCTATCCCGGTGGCCACGTCCCGCAGCCGGGACTCCACCAGGCCGTCGGTGTACAGCAGCAGCGTCGCTCCGGCGGGCGCGTCGAGCTCCACCGCCTCGAAGTCCACCCCGCCGACGCCGATCGGCGCGCCCGGCGGCACCCGCAGCACCTCGGCCCGACCGCCCAGATGCAACAGGACGGGCGGCGGATGCCCCGCGTTGGCGATGGTGATGCGGTGCGCGACCGGGTCGTAGACGGCGTACAGGCAGGTCGCCATGCGGTCCGTGCCCAGCCGCTGGGCCTGCTCGTCGAGATGGTGCAGGACCTCCTGCGGCGGCAGGTCCAGCCCGGCCAGCGTCTGGGCCGTCGTCCGCAGCTGCCCCATGATGGCCGCCGACGTCATCGAGTGCCCCATGACGTCGCCCACGACCAGCGCGACCCGGCTGCCGGGCAGCGGGATCGCGTCGTACCAGTCGCCGCCCACCCGGGCGGTCTCCGCCGCCGGCAGGTACCGGGACGCCAGCCGTACGCCCGTGGGACGCGGCAGGGTCTCCGGCAGCATCGTGCGCTGCAGCTCGTCGGCGATGTACGCCTCACGGTCGTACAGCACCGCCTTGTCGATGCCCAGCGCGCTGTGCGTGGCCAGCTGGGCGGCCACCAGGAGGTCGTCGTTCTCGAACGGCAGGCGCTCCGGACGGCGCAGGAAGACCGCCGCGCCGATCACCCGGCGCCGGCCGCGCAACGGGGCCAGCACGGCCCGCTGGCCGCCCGGGACGACCAACGTGCTGTCCGCGCCGAGGAGTTCGGGCAGCGCGGCCCGAGCGGCCGGATTGTCCGCGAACACCGGACGCACCCCGCGCAGCACCTCCGCGAGCGCCCCGCCGGGCCGCACCTCGCACATGTCCCCGACCGAGGCCGACAGCTCGGCGGTCAGCTCCCCGGGCTCCGGGGGCGGCAGGGCCAGCGCCGCGAAGCCGGACTCGGTGTCCCGCTCCTCCGGGATCCGGTCGGTGCGGCGCAGCCGCAGCATGATGCGGTCCGCCGCGGGCCGCTCGTCGCCGACCGGCAGCGGATCGCGCAGATAGACCAGGATCGCGTCGGAGAACGTCGGCACGGTGGCCCGGCACAACCCCATCACGATCTCGTCGAGGTCCAGGCCGCGGGCGATCCGCCGGGTCGCCGCGCCCACGAACCGCAGCCGGTCCCCGTCCCGCCGCATCGGCGTGGGCCGGCCGGGCGTCATCGCCGCCCCGGCCCGCCGCTCCTGTCCGCCGGGTCCCCGCTCGGGGCGCGCCTCGGCCCCCGGCTGCGCCGGAATGGACTCGGGCGCCGGGCGCGGCCGGTGCGTGTCCGGTTCAGCGGACGCGGACGGCTGGGAATGCTCGCTCCCGCCGCCCGCCTCCGGACCGGCCGTCGCGTCCTTCCCCGCAGCTCCCTGCCCGCCCATGGTGCCCTTTCCGCCCGTTCCGCAGGTGGTCGTACCCGAGCCGTCGGGCGGTAACGCGGCCGCATCCGGCGCCGGCGCCTGGGTATGCAGGAGTGCCCCACGGGGGTCCGTGGGGTCGACGCCCTGGGGGCGTTCGTAGGAGATGGGCTGCTCCGTCACGCGTGTCGAATCCGTCCGTCCGGGGCTGCGCGCCGCGCGCGCAGTTGGTCCCGCAGGAAGTCCGATACCCGGAATACATGTCCCTGGAACGGATTTCCCGCGTGGTCAGAGGTTGTTCCTGTGTCGCCGGTGGACCTCGCGCGACCCTGGGAGCCTACGTGGAACGTCCCGCCGGTGTTTCCCTCGTGCCCCTCGCTCACGTCCTGCCGCCCCTCGGTGACGTTCGGTCAGACCCGGCTCGAGCTCCGGGAGTTACCGCCTGCGATGTCTTGCGGAGGACGATCCTACGTTTGCCGCCCGGGGGCGCATCAAGGGTCTCATGTGGACAGGTGCGCGGGGGTGCGGTCCCAGTCCTCCGGCAGCAACGGTACGGCCCAGGACGGGTCCGGACGCCAATGCTGCCATCCCTCGTCGAACGGCGGACCCCAGGCGCGGATCCTCTCCACGGCCCGGTGCCCCGCCTCGCGCACCTGCCGGGCCACCGCCGCGTCCATCAGCCCGTCCTGCTGCGCCTGCGCGAACTCGTCCTCGTCACGCCAGTCCCAACTGCGGTCCGGATAGGCGCAGATGTCCAGGAAGTGGTCCTCGGAGTCCACGCCGCCGTCCCAACGGGCCAGCGGCTGCTCCAGATTGACGTACCAGTTCTTGAACTGCCACCCCGGCTCCCAGAACAGCCACACCGACCAGGGCTCGCCGGGCCGGGCCAGCTTCAGCACACCGGTGCCGAACCAGCGGTCGCGCTGCACGGTCCGCGGCTTGGTGTAGCGGGTGCGCAGCGGCTCCCGGTGCAGCGGGGTGCCGTCCGCGAGCACGGGCTTGACGCACTCCGTGCCCGGGGCCATCCACGCGGCGAGCAGTTCCTCGTCGTCCCGCACGACGGTGACCGGACGGGCGATGTGGATGCGCGCTCCGCCGTTCTCCCGGTAGCGCCACAGGATCCGGTCCCCCGGCTTCCAGAAGGCCGCCGCACCGCCCGTTCCCACGCGTCTCACCGCTCGCCCGTCTGCCATGGACAGATATTAGGTGCCATGGCCATACGACGCTGCGGCGCGCGTCACGGTTCTCGCGCCGGGGCGCGAAACGTCACGGGCGCGTCATCCGCAGGACATCCAGCGCCTCGTCGAGTTGGTGGAGCGTCAGGTCCCCGCGCTCCACGTACCCGCCGTCCAGGACCACCTCCCGGATCGTCCTGCGCTCCGCCAGCGCCTTCTTGGCCACCTTCGCGGCCTCCTCGTACCCGATGTACTTGTTCAGCGGGGTGACCACGGACGGCGAGGACTCGGCGTACTCGCGGGCGCGTTCACGGTGGGCGACGATCCCGTCGACGGTCCGGTCGGCGAGCAGCCGCGAGACGTTGGCCAGCAGCCGGATCGACTCCAGCACGTTCTTGGCCATCACCGGCAGCATCACGTTGAGCTCGAAGTTGCCCGCCGCGCCCGCCGTGGCCACGGTCGCGTCGTTCCCGACGACCTGCGCGGCGACCATCAGCACCGCCTCCGGGATCACCGGGTTGACCTTGCCGGGCATGATCGAGGAACCCGGCTGGAGGTCGGGCAGGCTGATCTCGGCCAGACCCGTGCGCGGACCCGAGGCCATCCACCGCAGATCGTTGGCGATCTTCGTGAGGCCGACGGCGATGGTCCGCAGCTGCCCGCTGGTCTCGACGATCCCGTCCCGCGCGCCCTGCGCCTCGAAGTGGTCGCGCGCCTCGGTCAGCGGCAGCCCGGTGGCGCGGGCGACCTCCTCGATGACCGCGGCGGCGAAACCGGGGGGCGTGTTGATGCCGGTGCCGACGGCCGTGCCGCCCAGCGGCAGCTCGGCGAGCCGGGGCAGGGAGGCGGTGAGCCGCTCCACGCCGTAGCGCACCTGGGCGGCGTACCCGCCGAACTCCTGTCCCAGGGTGACGGGCGTGGCGTCCATGAGATGGGTGCGCCCCGACTTCACGACGTCGGCGAACTCCTCGGACTTGCGGGTGAGCGAGTCGGCGAGGTGCTCCAGCGCGGGGATCAGGTCGCGGGTGACGGCGGCGGTGGCCGCGATGTGGAGGGAGGAGGGGAAGACGTCGTTGGAGGACTGGGAGGCGTTGACGTGGTCGTTGGGATGCACGTCCCGGCCCAGCCGCTCGGTGGCCAGGGTGGCGACGACCTCGTTGGCGTTCATGTTGGACGAGGTGCCGGACCCGGTCTGGAACACGTCGACGGGGAAGTGCTCGTCCCACCGGCCCTCGGCGACCTCGGCGGCCGCTTCCTGGATGGCGTCGGCGACGTCCTGGTCGACCACCCCGAGCCGCGCGTTCACCTTCGCCGCGGCCCCCTTGATCCGCGCCAGCGCCTCGATGTGGGCGCGCTCGATGCGCTGGCCGGAGACGGGGAAGTTCTCGACGGCGCGCTGCGTCTGGGCCCGCCACTTGGCGTGCGCCGGGACGTGTACCTCGCCCATGGAGTCGTGCTCGATCCGGTATTCGCTCATGTCCGGTACAGCGATCGGGGAGGCCGGGATGTTCCGGGCGCTGGGCCCTCCGGATGGCGTCCGGCATGTGACCCAGGTCTCCTCGGGGTCGTGCAGCAGACGGGGGCGCGCTCACGTCGTGGAGGGGTGGGAGGAAGGAAGGAGCGTGTGGAGACGGACTTCCAGGAATTCGTGGCCGCCCGGTCGACCGCGTTGTTCCGGGGCGCCCTCGTCCTCACGGGAAACCGTGAGGCGGCGGAGGACGGCGTGACCATCCCGATCGACTTCGCGGGCTGGAGCCTGGACGGGGCCAAGACGTACCTCGACAAGACGCAGACGAAGCTCGGCACCGTCACCAGGAAGGCCGTCAAGGGCTGCAAGCCGACCTCGGTGCTCGGTGTGTCCCCGCACGCCCCGCAGATCGTCCACAGCGGCGACACGGTCGGCCTCACCATCTGCGTCGGCTGACCGGTCCCCGACCCGGTAGGACGCCCGCCCCTGCGTCAATCAGGGGCGGGCGTCCGTCACAGCATCACACGCGTCACGCCAGACCCGGCCCCCGCACCGGGATGGTGGTGAACGTCGGCGCGGGGGCGGGATCCTGGAAGAAGTCGTTGCCCTTGTCGTCCACGACGATGAACGCCGGGAAGTCCTCGACCTCGATCTTCCAGACGGCCTCCATGCCGAGCTCCTCGTACTCGACGACCTCGACCTTCTTGATGCAGTCCTGGGCGAGGCGCGCGGCCGGGCCGCCGATGGAGCCGAGGTAGAAGCCGCCGTGGGCGTCGCACGCGTCGGTGACCTGCTTGCTGCGGTTGCCCTTGGCCAGCATCACCTTGGATCCGCCCGCGGCCTGGAACTGCTCGACGTAGGAGTCCATCCGGCCGGCGGTCGTCGGGCCGAAGGACCCGGAGGCGTAGCCCTCGGGCGTCTTGGCCGGGCCCGCGTAGTACACCGGGTGGTCCTTCAGGTACTGCGGCATCTCCTCGCCCGCGTCGAGACGCTCCTTGATCTTGGCGTGCGCGATGTCACGGGCCACGACCAGCGGACCGGACAGCGACAGACGCGTCTTGACCGGGTACTTGGTCAGCTCGGCGAGGATGTCGTCCATCGGCTGGTTCAGGTCGATCCGGACGACGTCGCCCTCTTCGAGGTGCTCGTCCGTGGTCTCCGGCAGGAAGCGCGCCGGGTCGGTCTCGAGCTGCTCCAGGAAGACGCCCTCCGCGGTGATCTTCGCGACGGCCTGGCGGTCGGCCGAGCAGGAGACGGCGATGGCGACCGGGCAGGACGCGCCGTGCCGCGGCAGGCGCACGACGCGCACGTCGTGGCAGAAGTACTTGCCGCCGAACTGCGCGCCGATGCCGATCTTCTGCGTCAGCTCGAAGACCTTCTCCTCCAGCTCCTTGTCCCGGAAGCCGTGCCCGAGCGGCGAGCCCTCGGCCGGGATCTCGTCGAGGTAGTGCGCGGAGGCGTACTTCGCGGTCTTCAGGGCGTACTCGGCGGAGGTGCCGCCGACGACGATCGCCAGGTGGTACGGCGGGCAGGCGGCCGTGCCCAGCGAGCGGATCTTCTCCTCCAGGAACTTCATCATGGAGGCCTCGTTGAGGACGGCCTTCGTCTCCTGGTAGAGGAAGCTCTTGTTGGCCGAGCCGCCGCCCTTGGCCATGAACAGGAACTTGTACGCGCCGCCGTCGGTGGCGTACAGCTCGATCTGCGCCGGGAGGTTGGAGCCGGTGTTCTTCTCGTCCCACATGGTCAGCGGGGCCATCTGCGAGTAGCGCAGGTTCAGGTTGAGGTAGGCGTCGTAGATCCCGCGGCTCAGGGCCGCCTCGTCGCCGCCCTCGGTGAGCACGTTCTGCCCGCGCTTGCCCATGACGATCGCGGTGCCCGTGTCCTGGCACATCGGCAGCACGCCCGCGGCCGCGATGTTCGCGTTCTTCAGCAGGTCCAGCGCGACGAACTTGTCGTTGCCGGACGCCTCCGGGTCGTCGATGATGCGACGCAGCTGCGCGAGGTGGGCCGGGCGCAGGTAGTGCTGGATGTCGTGGATCGCCTCCTCGGCGAGCTTGCGCAGCGCCTCCGGCTCGACCTTGAGGAACGTCCGCCCGTCGGCCTCGAAGGTGGAGACACCCTCGGAGGTCACCAGCCGGTAGGGGGTGGTGTCCTCTCCCATGGGGAGCAGATCGGTGTACGCGAACTCAGGCATCGGTGCCCATTCCTCACTCGACAGACGGCGACCGCCTCCATCGGCGGGCGCCCACCAGCGTATGACCTGCCGCCGACGGAGATCCTGTGAGGTAAGGCTCAGTGCCCGCCGCGGACGTCGCCGGTGAACGTCCGGGACAGGGCTATCGCGATCTATCGTGTTTCGGTACGCTGCTGCCGTGGACCTTCAGAAGCAGAGCAGCGCCCCTGCCGCCGCCCCCACCACGGCCTCCGCGCCGGTCGCCGAGCTGCGCGCCTCGGACGCCGATCGCGACCGTGTCGCCGACATGCTGCGCGAGGCCCTGGCGGAGGGCCGGTTGACGGCCGACGAGCACGCGGAGCGCGTCGAGGGCGTGCTGGCCGCCAAGACGGTCGGCGAGCTGGAGGCGTTCGTCCGGGACCTGCCGGCCGCGCACGAGCGCCGCGCGGCTCCCGTCTCCGCTCCCTCCCGGCCCACCGCCGGCGCGATCCCGGCGGACCCGGACGACAGCGTCGTCGCGATCTTCAGCAGCGCCGTCCGGCGGGGCCGCTGGCGCGCGGGCCGCCGCATCCACGCGTACGCGGTCTTCGGCAGCGTCGAGATCGACCTCACCGAGGCGCTCTTCGAGTACCAGCAGGTGGTGATCAAGGCGATCTCGGTCTTCGGCAACGTGGAGGTCCGGGTCCCGGAGAACGTGTCGCTGCGCGGCACCGGCGGCGCGGTGCTCGGCAGCTTCGAGGTGGACGCGCTGGACTCCCCGCAGCCGGACGCGCCGGTGGTCTACGTCGACGGCTGGGCGGTCCTGGGCAACATCGAGGGCCGGCCCAAGCGCGGCAGGTTCGTGGCGGACATCCTCGACCGCGTTCAGCGCGGGGTCGACAAGGGGCTGCGCAGACACCTGGACCGGTGACCGGCCGGAACGCGCCATCGCGGGCGGCGGGGGAGCCCGGCGGTGGCGAACCCTGTGCATAGGCGCGCGTACAGCGGGTAGGCCTTGCTGCATCGTCGCTCGCTCGCGAAGCCGTCGTCAGGAGTAGACCCGTGCTGCAACCGCCGCATTCGTCCCTGCAGGTCGCCGCCGTCCCGGCCCAGCGGGTGCCAGCGCGCGACAGGGACCAAGACGCTCCCTGGCATACCGAGGCGGTCTGCCGCCGGGACGAGGCGGGCCTGTTCTTCGCGCCCTCCAAGGAACCCACGGCCGCCCGGCTCTCGCGTGAGGAAGCGGCCAAGCGGGTCTGCGCGCGCTGTCCCGTGATGGTGGAGTGCCGCGAGCACGCGCTGCTGCAGCCCGAGCCGTACGGCGTCTGGGGCGGCCTCACCGCCGCCGAGCGCCGCGTCGTCCTCGCCCGGCGCCGCCGCCGTGACGTCGAACTGCAGAAGGCGGCCCGGACGGCGGGCCGCATAGCGCAGGCCGGGTGACGCGATCCCGGGTGGCGCGATCCCGGGTGGCGCAGACCCGGTGACCGGGCCCGGTCGGTCACCGGGCCCGGCGGCACGGGCGTGCTCCGAACGCGAAACGGGCGTCCCCCGCCGCACCGGGGGACGCCCGCAGGCCGGGACGGGGCTACTTCGCCCGGTCGAAGTCGACGGCGCTGTAGGCCCGCAGCTTGCTCAGCCGGTGCTCGGAGTCGATGCGCCGCACCGTCCCGGACTTCGACCGCATGACGATCGAGTCGGTGGTCGCGGTCTCCGAGCGGTAGCGGACCCCGCGCATCAGCTCGCCGTCGGTGATGCCGGTGGCGACGAAGAACACGTTCTCGCCGGTGACCAGGTCCTCGGTGGTCAGCACCCGGTCCAGGTCGTGGCCGGCGTCGATCGCGCGCTGCCGCTCCTCGTCGTCCTTGGGCCACAGCTTGCCCTGGATGACGCCGCCCAGGCACTTCACGGCACAGGCCGAGATGATGCCCTCGGGCGTGCCGCCGATGCCCAGCAGCAGATCGATGCCGGTGCCCTCGCGCAGGGCCAGGATCGAGCCGGCGACGTCGCCGTCGGAGATCAGCTTGATGCGGGCGCCGGTCGCCCGGACCTCCTCGATGAGGCCCGCGTGCCGCGGCCGGTCCAGGATGACGACGGTGACGTCCTCGGGCGTGCCCCGCTTGGCCTTGGCGACCCGGCGGATGTTGACGTCGACGGGCGCGTCGATGTCGACGAACTCGGCCGCCTCCGGCCCGGTGACCAGCTTGTCCATGTAGAACACGGCGGACGGGTCGAACATCGCCCCGCGTTCGGTGGCGGCGAGGACGGCGATGGCGTTCGGCATGCCCTTGGCCGTCAGCGTGGTGCCGTCGATCGGGTCGACGGCGATGTCGACCTCGGGCCCGGTGCCGTCGCCGACGCGCTCGCCGTTGAAGAGCATCGGGGCTTCGTCCTTCTCGCCCTCGCCGATGACGACCACGCCGTTCATCGAGACGGTCGACACGAGGGTGCGCATGGCGCGCACCGCGGCGCCGTCGGCGCCGTTCTTGTCCCCGCGTCCCACCCAGCGGCCCGCGGCCATGGCCGCGGCCTCGGTGACCCGGACGAGTTCCAGGGCGAGGTTGCGGTCGGGGGCCTCGGAGGGCACATCGAGTTCGGACGGCAGGTGATGATGCTCGGTCATCGGAGCGCACCTTTCTGATACGACGACGGCCGGATGAGGGTTCGATCCCGACTCTATCGTCAGTCCGACAAAATGAGCAGGGGACCCCACGGATGAGCGGGCCGGGCACCTGCGACGATAGGGGGCGTGGCAGGTTCGAACGGCAAGCAGAAGACGGCCCGGGACATGATCCTCTCCCTGGGGCTGATCATGATCGCGGCGTGGGTCCTCTACCTCTTCATCCCGCACGAGGACCGTGCTCCCGACGTCAAGCGGGTCGACTACCGCGTCGAACTCCTCACCGCGCGTCGCGCGGCGTCCTACCCGGTGGCCGCGCCCGAGGGCCTGCCCGACACGTGGAAGGCGACCTCGGTGCGCTTCAAGGGCGACGACTTCGACGCCTGGCACCTCGGTTTCCAGGATCCCGACGGGGAGTACGTGGCTATCGAGCAGTCCACTCAGCGGCGCTCGCAGTTCATCGACGAGGCCAGCCAGGGCTCGACCGAGACCGAGGTCACCGAGCGGATCGACGGGCGCACCTGGACCCGCTACACCGGCGGCCGCTACGACGCGCTCGTCCTGGAGGACACCAAGGGCTCCACCACCGTGGTCGCGGGCACGGGCGGCTTCGGGCGGCTGTCGACGATGGTCGGAGCGCTGAAGCTGGCCTGAGCGTCCTGCCCGCCGGCCGTGTCGGGTGCGGGGGGCGAGTGGCGTGGGTCGGGCGGGCGCGGTGCGTCGGGCGGGCGGCGTGCGGCCGGGCGAGTGGCGTGCGGCCGGGCGAGTGGCGTGCGGCGGAGACGCGAAGAGGCCCCCGCCGGACGGGGGCCTCTTCGCGTGTCACGCCGCTCAGACGGTGGTGACGACCTCGTCATAGGCGAGGCGCGGGGAGCGCGGGTACCAGGCTCCCTCGCCCGGCCTGCCGATGTTGACGACCATCAGCGGGGTGTGGTCGTCGTCCAGGAACTCCTTGCGGACGCCCTCCAGGTCGACGCCGGTCATCGGACCGGCGGCGAGACCCGCGGCGCGCACGCCGATGATGAAGTAGGCGGCCTGCAGGGCGGCGTTCAGCGCGGCGGCGCCCTCGCGGGCGGGACGCTCGCTGAAGAAGAGGTCCTTGGCCTGCGGGAAGGCCGGGAACAGGGTCGGCAGCTCCTCGTGGAACTCGTTGTCCGCGGAGAGGATCGCGACCAGCGGGGCGGCGGCGGTCTTGGCCTGGTTGCCCTCGGCCATGTGCTGCACCAGGCGCTCGCGGGCCTCGGGGGAGCGGACCAGGGTGATGCGCAGCGGGGTCTGGTTGAACGCCGTCGGCCCGTACTTGACCAGGTCGTAGATGGCCTGCACCTGCTCGTCGGTCACCGGCTCGTCGGTGAAGGTGTTCGCGGTGCGAGCCTCACGGAACAGCAGGTCCTGGGCGGCGGGGTCGAGAGCGAGAGACATGCGTGAACTTCCTCGGGGTGCGTCCGGATCCGGTACCGGACCGTGGTCCGGATCGGCTGACGTCGTCGACCGTACGCGAAGGAAGTTCAAGGTTCAACAAAGGCCCGGGGTGGCGTGATCCACTTCACAGCCGCCCCGTCCCGGCGGGACGCGTCACCCTTCGTCCGCACTCCCCGCGCCTCCCGTCTCCTCCTCGGCCAGCGCCGCGTCCAGCCGCGCCCGGGCGCCCTCCAGCCAGCGCCGGCACACCTGGGCCAGCTCCTCGCCGCGCTCCCACAGGGCGAGGGACTCCTCCAGCGTCGTGCCCCCCGCCTCCAGGCGCCGTACGACCTCGATCAACTCGTCGCGAGCCTGCTCGTAGCCGAGCGCCTCGTCCGTCCTGCTCGTCATGCGTCCATCCCCTTGCTCGTTCCTGCCTGCTCGTCGACGCCGCCCGCGTCACCTGGGTCACTCGCGCCGCCTGAGACGCCGGCGCCGTGCGCGTCACCTGGGTCACTCGCGCCGCCTGAGTCGCCGGCGCCGTGCGCGTCGTCCGCGCCGCCCGAGCCGTCGACGCGGACGGTGAACTCGCCCTCGGCGACCCGGGCGCGCAGTACGTCGGCCGCCCTCACCTCGCCCGGATCCCGGACCACATGTCCGTCGGCCCGCTGCAGCACGGCGTACCCGCGCTGCAGCGTCGCGGCCGGCGACAGCGCGACCACGCGCGCGCGGGTGTGCGTGAGCTCGGAGTCGGCGCGGTCCAGGAGGTGCCCGAGCGTGCGCCGCGAACGGTCCACGAGCGAGGCGAGGTGATCGGCCCGTTCGTCGATCATCCGGTGCGGATCCTGTATCACCGGCCGGGCGACGGCGTGCGCCAGCCCGCGCTCCTCGCGCTCCACGTACGCCTCCACACACCGGCGCGCCCGCCCGCGCAGCACCCGCACCCGCTCCAGCTCCTCGCCGACGTCCGGCACGACCTTCTTCGCGGCGTCGGTGGGCGTCGACGCGCGCAGGTCGGCCACGAGGTCGAGCAGCGGGCTGTCCGGCTCGTGCCCGATCGCCGAGACGACCGGCGTACGACAGGCGGCGACAGCGCGCACCAGCTGCTCGTCGGAGAAGGGGAGCAGATCCTCCACGCTGCCGCCGCCGCGCGCGACGACGATCACGTCCACCTCCTCCAGCGCGTCCAGCTCCTTCACCGCCTGGACGACCTGCGTCACCGCGTGCACCCCCTGCACGGCGACGTTGCGCACCTCGAAGCGGACCGCGGGCCAGCGGTGCCGGGCGTTCTCCAGGACGTCCCGCTCGGCGGCGGAGGCCCGCCCGCACACCAGCCCGACGAGCTGCGGCAGGAAGGGCAGCGGTTT
Source organism: Streptomyces sp. NPDC058291 (assembly GCF_042880855.1). Lineage (NCBI taxonomy): Bacteria > Bacillati > Actinomycetota > Actinomycetes > Kitasatosporales > Streptomycetaceae > Streptomyces > Streptomyces sp. NPDC058291. The sequence continues at coordinate 38,770 of NZ_JBHVYK010000005.1, read as the reverse complement.
CTTCCGCGCGGAGGCGAAGAGTCCCTCCGCGGCCAGCGACTTCTTCAACTGCTCCAGCCGCGCCAGCAGTTCCCCGACGCCGACCGGCTTGATCTCCACGGCCCGCAACGACAGCTGTCCGCGCGGCGCGTACCACTCCGGCTTGGCGTGGACGACGACCCGCGCGCCCTCGCCCACGACGTCCGCGACGGCGTCGTACACCTGGCGGTAGCAGGTCACGCCCACGGAGATGTCGTGCGACGGGTCGCGCAGCGTCAGAAAGACGACGCCCGCCCCCGGGCGCCGTGACAACTGGGTGATCTGCCCCTCGACCCACACCGCGCCGAGCCGGTCGATCCATCCTCCGATGAGCCGCGAGACCTGGCCGACGGGCAGCGGGGCGTCCGCAGACGTGTTCACAGCCATGCCGACGAGAGTATCGGCCACGACTGACAGCACCGCCGACGTCCGCTCCCGGGCGCGGACCGGGGCCGGGGCGGTCAGGTGGGCGGGGCCGTCCCGGGGCGGGGCCGTCCCGGGGCCGCACCCGGCTCCGGTGGCGAGCCCGGTCACGCCGGCGGTGGCCGCACCCGGCCTTACGATGGGACGCATGACTGCTTCGCCTGGCCGCCGCCGTGTCCTGCTCGCCGCTCCCCGGGGCTACTGCGCGGGCGTCGACCGCGCCGTGATCGCCGTCGAGAAGGCGCTGGAGCAGTACGGGGCGCCGGTCTACGTCCGGCACGAGATCGTCCACAACAAGTACGTCGTGCAGACCCTGGAGAAGAAGGGCGCCGTCTTCGTCGAGCGGACGGAGGAGGTGCCCCCGGGCAACATCGTCATGTTCTCGGCGCACGGCGTGGCCCCCGTCGTCCACGAGGAGGCCGCGCGCGGGCGCCTCGCCACCATCGACGCGACCTGCCCGCTGGTCACCAAGGTCCACAAGGAAGCCGTCCGCTTCGCCCAGGAGGACTACGACATCCTGCTGATCGGGCACGAGGGCCACGAGGAGGTCATCGGCACCTCCGGCGAGGCCCCGGACCACATCCAGCTCGTCGACGGCCCCGAGGACGTCGCCAAGGTCGAGGTCCGCGACCCGTCGAAGATCGTGTGGCTCTCCCAGACCACCCTCTCCGTCGACGAGACCATGGAGACGGTCGACGCCCTGAAGACCAAGTTCCCGCAGCTCATCTCCCCGCCCAGCGACGACATCTGCTACGCCACGCAGAACCGTCAGCTCGCTGTGAAGCAGATGGGCGCGGAGGCGGAGCTGGTGATCGTGGTCGGCTCGCGCAACTCCTCCAACTCCAAGCGGCTCGTCGAGGTCGCCAAGCTCGCCGGCTCCCGCCAGGCGTATCTGGTCGACTTCGCCGCCGAGATCGACGAGGCCTGGCTGGAGGGCGTCACCACGGTGGGCGTCACCTCGGGCGCCTCCGTCCCGGAGGTCCTCGTCGAGGAGGTCCTGGCCTGGCTCGCCGAGCGCGGCTACGGCGACGTCGAGCTGGTCAAGGCCGCCGAGGAGCACATCACCTTCTCGCTGCCCAAGGAACTCCGCCGTGACCTGCGCGAAGAGGCGGCGGCGCTGGTCGCCGAGCGTGGCGGAAGCGGTGCCGCGGGCTCCTCGTCCGAGTGACGGTCGTGGTCGTCGTACCGTAGGGCCATGCAGATCTTCGGCGTGGACATCGGCGGATCCGGGATCAAGGGCGCTCCCGTGGACCTGGACAAGGGCGACCTGGCGCAGGAGCGCCTGAAAGTGCTCACGCCGCACCCGGCGACGCCCGAGAGCGTCGCCGACGGCGTGCGGCAGGTCGTGGAGAACTTCGGCTGGAGCGGACCCGTCGGTCTGACGTTTCCGGGCGTGGTCACGGGCGGTTCCACGATCCGCACGGCGGCCAACGTCGACAAGAGCTGGATCGACACCGACGCGCGCGCGTTGTTCAGCGAGCGGCTCGGCGGACTGCCGGTGACGGTGGTCAACGACGCGGACGCGGCGGGCGTGGCCGAGATGTCCTTCGGCGCCGGCCGCGACCGCCGCGGCACGGTGATCCTCCTGACGTTCGGCACCGGCATCGGCAGCGCCCTCTTCGTCGACGGGGTCCTGGTCCCCAACACCGAGCTCGGTCACCTGGAACTGCACGGCCACGACGCGGAGAAGCGCGCCAGCAGCAAGGCCAAGGAGGACCACGAGCTGACGTGGGAGCACTGGGCGCACCGCGTCCAGAAGTATCTCGCGCACGTCGAGATGCTCTTCTCGCCCGAGCTGTTCATCATCGGCGGCGGCGTCAGCCGCAAGGCCGAGAAGTTCCTGCACTTCATCGAGGACATCAAGGCGGAGATCGTCCCGGCCCAGCTGCAGAACAACGCGGGGATCGTGGGCGCGGCGATGCGGGCGGCGAAGACCGAGTAGAACGGCCCCGAAAGCAGTCTGTTTCAGCCCTATTCAGCCATATTCAGCCCTATCGGCCGTATTTGGACCTATTCGGCTAGGGCCGGCCCCCGGCGGATCGGCGGCGGGCGGACGCCCGGTGCAGGCCGCGGGCCAGGACGGTCAGAGCGGCCAGCAGGGTGCCGCCGTACAGCCAGCCGACCTGGGTGGCCAGGGCCGTCACCAGTCCCGCGAGCCGCTCCCCGGGCCCGTCGCCGCCCTTGGCGACGGGCAGCAGCCCGACGGCGAAGGCGATCGGCACGACCACCGGCGCGGAGAGCAGCTCGGCCCCGCGCACCCAGAGGCCGGTGAGCACGCAGACCGGCAGGAACAGCACGCAGTACAGCGTCAGCGAGGCGCCGAACAGTAGCTGGTCGACGCACCCGACCACGAACATCAGCGCCCCGCTGAGCAGCGCCCCGCCCAGGCCGGTGAGCCGCGGGTTCGGCATCCGTCGCACCGGGCCCGGCCGGACGGGCCCGGGCGGCCGCTCGGCCGTCGGGCGTACGGGCCGCGCGGTCGGGCGTGCGGGCCGCGCGGTCGGGCGTGCGGGCCTCGCGGCCGGGCGTGGCGGTCGGCGGTTTCCTTTCCGGTCGGCCTGGGGCGGCAGCGGCTGCCCGCCGGGTCGGGTGCCGTGGTTCGGGGGGCGTGTCCTGTGTTGCTCCACCGGACCAACCTAGGTCGGTTTATGTGCTGAATCGGGTGTCGGACACGCCGTGCGGCGGCGCCGGGCCATCCGTTCGACAGGTCCGCCGGGCCGGGGCCGGCCACGCCGTAAACTGGTGGACCGGTCAGCCCTCTGGCCCCTGGCCCTCTCACTCCGGGATCGGGCCCCTTGGCCCTCTCATTACGGGAAGTCGCAACGTGTCGCTCACGATCGGAATCGTCGGTCTGCCGAATGTCGGCAAGTCGACCCTGTTCAACGCCCTGACCAAGAACGACGTGCTGGCGGCCAACTACCCGTTCGCCACGATCGAGCCGAACGTGGGCGTGGTCGGCGTCCCCGACGCCCGCCTCACCAAGCTGGCCGAGATCTTCTCCTCCCAGCGGATCATTCCGGCCACCGTCGACTTCGTCGACATCGCGGGCATCGTGAAGGGCGCCTCCGAGGGTGAGGGCCTGGGCAACAAGTTCCTGGCGAACATCCGCGAGTCCGACGCGATCTGCCAGGTCATCCGCGCCTTCAAGGACGAGAACGTCGTCCACGTCGACGGCAAGGTCTCGCCCAAGGACGACATCGAGACGATCAACACCGAGCTGATCCTCGCCGACCTGCAGACCATCGAGAAGGTCCTGCCCCGCCTCCAGAAGGAGTCGCGGATCAAGAAGGACATCGCGCCCAAGGTCGCGGCGGTCGAGGCGGCGAAGGAGATCCTGGAGAAGGGCGACACCCTCTTCTCCGCGGGCATCGTCCAGGGCTCCGGCAACGAGGAGCTCCTGCACGACCTGCACCTGCTCACCACCAAGCCGTTCCTCTACGTCTTCAACGTCGACGAGGACGAGCTGGTCGACGAGGACTTCAAGGCAGAGCAGCGCGCCCTGGTCGCCCCCGCCGAGGCGATCTTCCTCAACGCCAAGCTGGAGCAGGACCTCGCCGAGCTGGACGAGGACGACGCCATGGAGCTCCTGGAGTCGGTCGGCGCCGAGGAGCCCGGCCTCGCCACCCTCGCCCGCGTCGGCTTCAACACCCTCGGCCTGCAGACGTACCTCACGGCCGGCCCCAAGGAATCCCGCGCCTGGACGATCAAGAAGGGGGCCACCGCCCCCGAGGCCGCCGGCGTCATCCACACCGACTTCCAGAAGGGCTTCATCAAGGCGGAGGTCATCTCCTTCGCCGACCTGGTGGAGACCGGCTCGGTCGCCGAGGCCCGCGCGAAGGGCAAGGCCCGCATGGAGGGCAAGGAGTACGTGATGCAGGACGGGGACGTGGTGGAATTCCGCTTCAACGTGTAGCGGGTGACCGTATCGCCACGTCGCTGATCTGGCAGACATGCCGGTCATGAGGGGTCCGACTCTTCGGAGTCGGACCCTTTGTCCTTTTCCGTGCTGGGACGGTGCTGGGATAGCGGAATCCGATGAATCGGGCAGTTGGCTGCGGACGGCCAGTAGTCGGTGAAGGGCACAGCAGTGGGAGGAGTGGCCCGGTCGGGCCAGGCCAGGGCGACCCCGGGGAGTCACGCCGTGCGGCAGACCCGCTCGATCAGGGTCTGCCAGCTGTCGCCCAGTGGGCGGGTGCGGTGCTGGAAGGCGGCGTCGGCCTCGGCGTCCCCGTCGGGGCCGTTCCCCGGCAGCGCGAGGAAGATCATGAAGGGGCCTTCCAGTGCGCTGGTGAGCTGCACCGTGAGGCTGTCCAGATCGGCGACACCGGTGCCCGCCCGGCCGAGCAGCATGCGGATGTGGGCCTGACTGAAGCCACTGCCGCCCTCGGCGGGGACAGCCCGGTGCCGGTCCAGTGAGGAGCGGACGATCGTGACGTGGTCGGCGAGGTAGGCGATGCGGGCTCGGCCGTAGGCGACCAGCCGGTCGAGGGGCTCGGCACCCGGGCCGAGTGGGGGCGGGCCGGCCAGGACCTGGCGCTGGAAGGCGTGCTCGTCGTCTTCGAGCAGGGCGTGGAAGATGCCGGCGCGGGTGCGGAAACGGCGGTAGACAGTGCCCTTGCCCAGGCCGGCGCGTTCGGCGAGGCCGTCCATGGTGACCCTGTCCGCCCCCAGCTCGGCGGCCATCTCGCGCGCCACGGTCAGCAACTGCTCTCGGTTGCGGGCGGCGTCGGCGCGCTCGGCGCGGGGCCGTCCGAAGGGCAGCGGCGATCGTTCCATGCGCCAAATCTATCCCCGTCCGGAGGTCGGGAATTTAAGCGGGGTGAAGTCCGCTTAGGGTGTACGAGGCTCGGCCGGCCGCTCGTCCGGCCCGGCCCCACGTCCCCTCACGTCGAAATGAAACGGACCCGACATGAACGTCTTCCTCTGGATCCTGCAGTCCCTGCTGGCCGCCGGAATGCTGGCCGCCGGCGGCGGCAAGCTCGCCCAGCCCTACGAGAAGACCGCCGAGTCCATGGCCTGGGCGAAGAGCTTCACGTCCGGTCAGGTGAAGATGATCGGCGCGGTGGAGGTGCTGGCCGCGATCGGCCTGATCCTCCCGGCCGTCACCGGCATCGCCACCGTGCTCACGCCGCTCGCAGCCGTCGGCGTCGCCCTGATCATGATCGGCGCGGTGGTCACCCACGCCCGGCGCGGCGAGTGGCCGAACGTTGGTGTCAACGTCGTCCTGCTCGCCATCGCGGTCGTGATCGCCTGGGGTCGCTTTGGCCCGTACGCCTGGTAAGCCCGCCCGAGGGCATCCCTTCGCCGCCCACCCCGTCCCCCCCACGCGCACTTCCTCCTCCGAAACGGAGTCCGCCATGTCCGCCGTCACGCCCGACGTCCTCTTCGGCCTCGACACCTTCGGCGACGTCCCCCAGGACGACCAAGGCCGTCCCGTCTCGTACGCCGGCGCGATCCGGCAGGTCGTGGACGAGGCCGTACTCGCCGACTCCATCGGGGTCGACGCCCTCGCGCTCGGCGAGCACCATCGCCCCGAGTACGCCGTCTCCACGCCCGAGACCGTGCTGGCGGGCATCGCCACCCGCACCGAGCGGATCCGGCTCGCCTCCGGCGTCACCGTGCTCAGCTCGGACGACCCGGTGCGCGTCTTCCAGCGGTTCGCCACCCTCGACGCGCTCTCCGATGGCCGTGCCGAGGTCATCCTGGGCCGGGGCTCGTTCACCGAGTCCTTCCCGCTCTTCGGCTACGACCTGGCCGACTACGACGTGCTCTTCGAGGAGAAGCTGGACCTGTTCGTCCGGCTGCTGGAGGAGAAGCCGGTCACTTGGGAGGGCACCCAGCGGGCCGCCCTGACGGACGCCGACGTCTTCCCCAAGACCGAGTCCGGGCGCCTGCCCACCTGGGTCGGGGTCGGCGGTTCCCCGCAGTCGGTGATTCGCACCGCCCACTACGGGCTGCCACTGATGCTCGCGATCATCGGCGGAGACCCGGCCCGCTTCAGCCGCTACATCGACCTCTACCAGCGCGCCGCCGAGCAGTTCGGGACCACGGCGCACCCGGTCGGCATGCACTCCCCGGGGTTCGTCGCCGACACCGACGAGGAGGCCCGCGGCCTGCACTGGCCGCACTTCAAGGCCATACGCGACACGATCGGGGCGCTGCGCGGCTGGCCGCCGGTCACCAAGGGCGAGTACGAGTCCGAGATCGAGCACGGCTCGATGTACGTCGGTTCCCCCGAGACCGTCGCCCGCAAGATGGCCGCCGCCATCAAGCAACTCGGTGTCGGCCGGTTCGACCTGGTCTACACCGCTGGCACCCAGCCGGTCAGCGCCCGGCTGCGGGCGGTCGAGCTGTACGGCACGAAGGTCGTCCCGATGGTCCGCGAACTGCTGGCCGACTGAACGCAGTTGACCACGGCAAAGGAGTACGTGATGACCACTCGGCCGCTTCCGGTGATCGGCATCCTGGGCGCGGGCAAGGTCGGCACGGTGCTGGCCCGCCTGGCCGTCGCCGCCGGCCACCGGGTCCTGATCGCGGGTTCGGGCGACCCGGAGCGCATCGCCCTCACCGTGGAGGTCCTCTCCCCGGGCGCCGAGCCCGTCACCGCCGAACAGGCCGCCGCCGAGGCGGACCTCGTCGTCCTCGCCCTGCCGCTCGGGAAGTACCGCAGCGTTCCGGCGCAGGCGCTGCGCGGCAAGGTCGTCGTCGACGCGATGAACTACTGGTGGGAGGTGGACGGGATCCGCGACGACCTCACCGACCCGCGCACCTCCTCCAGTGAGCTTGTCCAGGCCCACCTGCCGGGCTCCCACGTCGTGAAGGCTTTCAACCACACGGGTTACCACGACCTGGAGGACGGCGCCCGCCCCGACCTCGCCACGGGGGCGCCCGGCCGCCGTGCCATCGCTGTCGCGGGAGACGACCCCGCGGCCGTGGCCACCGTCACCGCCCTGGTCGACGCCCTCGGCTTCGACCCCGTCGAAGCGGGAGCGCTCGCCGAAGGGATACGCATGGAGCCCGGCACCCCGGTCTTCGGCGCGAACACGGAGGCACCGCAACTGCGCGAGCTGCTGCGGCAGTTCCCGGACTCCGAGCGCGGCCGCGAGACGTCGGCCCCCGGTGGCGCCGCTGCCTGACGTCCATCAGGGTCGACGTCGTGGAGCAGTTCGCCCCCGGGTGGGGGAGTTCCGCGCCCTCGTCCGCCACGTCCTGCCCGAACTTGTCGCGGAGCTGGGCGACGGCGTCGGCGCGGCGGGCCCGCACGCCTTCCGCGGGCCGGCGCACGCCCCCTCGCGCTCGTGAGGGGCGCACCCGTCGAACCTCGGTTCGGGTCCGCTGTCAGAATGCCCTGCCAGACTGACCGGAGCACTTGATCGACCGCGTCGCAGGTACACCTGACCGGCCGTCCGTGCGACGTCTCGGCTGCCCCTTCCGCACGACCGTCCGAACCGCCAGAAGCAGGAGCACGGTACCCGTGTCCATACCTCCGCCTCCCGGGCCGCACCAGCCCCAGGACCCGTACCAGCCTCCGCAGCCCCAGGACCCGTACCAGCCTCCGCAGCCGCAGGGCCCGTACCCGCAGGACCCCTTCGCGCCGCCCCCGCCGGGTCCCTCTGCGCAGGGGCCGTACGGTCCGCAGGGCTACCCCGGCCCGCCGGGCTCCCCGGGCCCGTATCCGTATCCGCAGGCGCCCTACGGAGCCGGGCCGTACCAGGTCTGGGGGCAGGGTTACAGCCCGTACGGCGGGCCTTCGGCGATCAACGGTCTGGCCATCGCCGCTCTCGTGCTCGGCATCCTCTGCTTCCTGCCGGCCGTGGGTCTGGTCCTCGGGCTCGTCGCGCTGGCGCAGATCAAGAGGCGCGGGGAGCGCGGCAAGGGCATGGCGATCGCGGGCGCGATCCTGTCCTCCGTCGGGCTCGCGCTGTGGGTCCTGGTGCTGGCCACGGGCGGCGCGTCCGACTTCTGGCAGGGGTTCGAGGAGGGCGCGAGCGCGCGCTCCGGCTTCGCGCTGGTCAAGGGCGACTGCTTCGACATGCCGGGCGAGACCTTCGACGAGGAGGTCTACGACGTCGACGAGGTGGCCTGCTCGGGAGAGCACGACGCCGAGGTCTTCGCGACGGTCCCGCTGCCCGGCGGGGGCTTCCCGGGCGACGACCGCGTCACCGAGACCGCCGACGAGAAGTGCTTCCGGCTCCAGGACGGCTACGCGATGGACTCCTGGGCGCTGACCGACGAGGTGGACGTCTACTACCTCACGCCCACTTCCGAGAGCTGGAGCCTCGGCGACCGGGAGATCACCTGCGTCTTCGGTCACGCGGACGACAAGGGCACCCTGACCGGCTCGCTCCGCGCCGACGAGACGACCCTCGACGCCGACCAGCTGGCCTTCCTCAAGGCCATGGCCGCCGTCGACGACGTCCTCTACCAGGAACCGGAGGACTACGCCGAGGACAACCTCGCGGCCAACCGGACGTGGGCCGGCGACGCGGGGGACGTCACCGGTCGGCAGGCGGTCGCGCTGGGGGCGCACAGCTGGTCGGCGGCGGCCCGGGGACCGGTCGCCGCCCTGGTGAAGGACCTGCGGACGGAAAGCGCGCAGTGGGCGGCGGCGGAGAAGGCCGCCGACGCCGACGGCTTCTACGAGCACTACGAGACCGCCTACGGGTACGTCGACGGTCGCTCCACCGTCACCGCCCGCGAGGCTCTGGGCCTGGCCACCACGCCGCCCGCCTACGACGAGGACTCCGGCAGCAGGGACGGCGGCTCGGGCCGGAGCGATGACGACCGCGGCCTCGATGTGTGATCACATCGCCAGCGGGGAGAAAGTGCCTGGGTAAAGCGTTTCGCGGGCCGATGTCATCACATCGAGTGATTCTCTGGCCTTTGCTTGCATGGTCCAACCCACGGTTGCCAGGCTGTAGCTGTCTGTACAACCTGATGGGAGTGGCCAGTGACATTCGGTGAGCAGCCGGCGTATCTGCGTGTCGCGGGTGATCTCCGCAAGAAGATCGCCGACGGATCGCTGCCACCGCACACCCGCCTCCCGTCCCAGGCGAGAATCCGCCAGGAGTACGGCGTCTCGGACACCGTCGCGCTGGAGGCGCGCAAGGTGCTGATGGCCGAGGGCCTGGTCGAGGGCCGCTCCGGTTCGGGGACGTATGTGCGCGAGCGTCCCGTTCCCCGCCGGATCGCCCGCTCCGGCTACCGCCCGGTGAGCGGGGCCACGCCCTTCCGCCAGGAACAGGCGGAGGCGCACACGCGGGGGACCTGGGAGTCCAGCAGTGAGCAGGTCGAGGCGGGCGCGGGCGTCGCGGAGCGGCTCGGCATCCAGTCCGGCGACCGCGTGATGTGCACGAAGTACGTGTTCCGCGAGGCCGGCGAGGCGATGATGCTCTCCACCTCCTGGGAGCCCCTCGCCGTCACCGGCCGCACCCCGGTGATGCTGCCCGAGGAAGGTCCGCTGGGCGGCATGGGCGTCGTCGAGCGGATGCGGGCCATCGACGTCATCGTCGACAACGTGACGGAGGAGGTGGGGGCCCGTCCCGGCCTCGCGGAGGAACTGCTGACCCTCGGCGGCGTCCCCGGGCACGTGGTCCTGGTCGTGCAGCGCACCTACTACGCCTCGGGCCGTCCGGTCGAGACGGCCGACGTGGTGATCCCGGCCGACCGCTACCGGGTCGCGTACCACCTGCCGGTGAAGTGACCGCACGAGAGCGGGCCGAGGCGGCCGGGCGGTGCCCGGACCCGGGAGGGGCCGGGCGGCCGGGGGTGCGGTCGTAGCGGACGGGCGACGGGCGGCCGGGGGTGCGGTCGTAGCGGACGGGCGGTTGGAGGGGGCCGCCCGGGCCGCTTGCGGTGGCGGACGGGGTGGGGAGGCGGGGGTGCGGGGAGAGGACGTACGGGACAGGCGGTAGCGCATGCGGTCGGGAGGCGCACACCCTTCCGGTGGTCGCCGCCGGAACCCGGCTGCCCCGCGGTCGCTCGCGCGGCGTCGGAATCCGGTCGTTTCCGCTCGTTCCCGCAGGTCGCCCGGTATCCGCCCGCAACCCCGCCGACCGGACGCGTTACGCCGCCCGCACGGCGCGTTCGGTCTCGTGCGCCCCCTGCGTCTTGGCTGGTTGCGTACCTCTTTGTGTAAATCCGTGTTCGCTGCGTAAAGGTAAGGCGTACGCTCGGGCATATGCGGATTGCGGTTTCCTTGGCAGGCGGGGCGCGGGGCGCGCCGCGGACGGGATCCGGCCGGGCCGGGGCGGGAAGGGGGCGGGGGGCGCGATGAACGACAGCACCACCGCTTTGCCCTGGCTCGTCATACGGCAGGACGACAACGGCAACCGCTACCGCGTCGGCAGGTACGCGACCCGGGCCGAGGCCCAGGAGATCGCGGACACCCTCGACGGGCGCGGGCACAAGCAGCTCTACTGGGTCGAGCGCGTGGGTCAGGCCGACGGGCAGCCCCAGCGTCAGCCCCAGCCCGCGCGTCAGCCCCGGACTCGGACGCAGGCGCACGCTCAGTCGCAGGCTCCGGCGCAGAACGGCGACGGCACGCTGAACTGACCCGCCCCGGGTCCCGTAGGCTCCGCCGCATGACGGAACGGATCGTGGTGGTGGGGGCCGCCCTGCTCGACGACGGCCGCCTGCTCGCCGCACGCCGCAGCGCGCCCCCCGAACTCGCCGGCCGCTGGGAACTGCCCGGTGGCAAGGTCGAGCCGGGAGAGCGGCCCGACGCGGCCCTCGTGCGCGAACTGCGCGAGGAACTCGGCGTCGAGGCCGAGACCCTCGGGCCGGTCCCCGGGGAGTGGCCCCTGAGGTCGCCCTACGTCCTTCGGGTGTGGACCGCCCGCTTGCGTCCCGGCTCACCCGCCCCCGCACCGCTCCAGGACCACGACGCGCTGCGCTGGCTCACCCCGGACGAGGTCTGGGACGTCGACTGGCTCGACCAGGACGTGCCCGCGGTGCGCGAGACGCTCGCCAAGCTCGCCGCCGACGCGCGCTGAGACCGGGCGGCGGCCCTCCCCACAGGGGGCGTCGGCGGACCAAGCGGTGGCGGGGTGTACGCCGTTCGTGCCCCTGTGCGCCCGGTCGAGCGGTACTGGCCCTCCGATATCGGGTATGTGCCCATTAACCCCACGAAACCGGACATGGGTGTACTCGCTGGGCTGGGAAGTGATCGGCGTGATCGACACCGAGGGCGACCGAGCCGAGTGGTCGTTTCCCGCGGAGCCCGGTGCGGTGCGCACCGCCCGCGGCGCCGTCCGGAGCCAGCTGCGCAGCTGGGACCTCGACAGCGTGGGCGACATCGTGGCACTGCTGGTCAGCGAGCTGGTGACCAACGCCCTGCGGCACGCGACCGGGCCCATCGGCGTACGGCTGGTCCGTCCCGCCCGGTTGGACGGCGTGCTGCTGGTCGAGGTGTCCGACCCGCTGCCCGACCCGCCGCGCGAGCGGGTCGCCCGGCCCGACGACGAGACGGGGCGCGGGCTGCAGCTCGTGGCCTCCTCCGCGCGCCGCTGGGGCACCCGGCCCGGGAGCGCCGGCAAGACGGTGTGGTTCGAACTGGCGGTCCCGGATTGACGGGACGTGACGAGGGGATGACCCCCGTGTACGGCGGGGCTCCCGCCGTCGCCGTCCGGTGCGGGTCCGCGACCGCTGCCAGAAGGTGTGGTTCGACCACGTGTCCGCTGGTTAGAAGACTGGAAGTGTTGTCGCGGGACGGGCCGAAAAACGCCTGGACCGTGCTGTGATCGTGAACACCGTGTCGTGCGGACCCGTAGTGCTGGATACTGCGGGCAGCCGCCGCCGGTGACCGGTGCCGGACGCGGTGAGCTGGAGGGGACGGTTCGCGTGAGCGAGATACCAGCGAAGGCCACGGAGTCCGAGGACCCGTCGGGCGGCGCGAGGGCGAAGGCCGCGGGTGCGCTCGCCGCCGACGCCGTGCACGCCGTCGCCGGCGGGGAGGGCGAAGCGGCGACGCCCGGTGACGCCATGTGGCAGAGCAGCCCGCCCGGCTCGATCTACGACTACATCAAGGTCGCCTCGTTCTCGATCGGCCCCGACGGCCTCGTCGACCAGTGGAGTCTGCGCGCCGAGCAGATCTTCGGCATCTCCGCCGAGCGGGCCGTCGGCGTGGACCCCATCGACGCGTTCATCGACCCCGACCTGCGCGAACGCGGTCAGCGCAAGATGGCGGAGATCCTCGACGGGCGGGAGTGGACCGGCGTGGTCCCCTTTCGGATGCCCGACCCGGCGCGCGGCGGCGGACGGGGCGAACGGGGCCTGGCCGAGGTCTACGTCATGCCGACGCGCAGTCTCGACGGCGAGAAGGCCGCCGTGTGCATCGTCGTCGACGTCCGCACGCTCCGCAGCATCGAGACCGACCTCGCCGCCTCGCAGGCGATTTTCGGCCAATCCCCGTTCGGCTTCCTGCTGATCGACCCCGACCTGCGGGTCCGCCGCGCCAACCAGCGGTTCGCCTCCATCTTCGGCGGCACCCCCGACGAGCACCGCGGCAAGGGCGTCCACGACTACCTGCCCCGGCCCGAGGCCGAGCGCGTCAGCGCCACCCTGCGCCGGGTCCTGGAGACCGGCGACTCCATCACGGACATGCACGTCACCGGGTTCGCCCCGGGCTCCGACGAACGCCGGCACTGGTCGGTCAACCTGTACCGCGTCCACAGCGGCAGCGGCCGGCCCATCGGCATCGCCTGGCTGGGCACCGACATCACCGCCCGCCGCGCCGCCGCCCGCGAGGCCGCCGCCGCGCGGCGCAATCTCGCCCTCCTGAACGAGGCGGGGGCCCGCATAGGGAACTCCCTCGACCTGGAGACGACCGCGCGCGAACTCCTCGACGTGGTCGTGCCCGGCTTCTGCGACCTGGCCACCGTCGATCTCTACCAGGGGCTCCTGGCCGGCGACGAGACCCCGCCCGGTCTCGCCGACGGCAGCGCGGAACTGCGCCGGGTCGCCTTCTCCTCCGCCGTCTCCGACGCCCCCTTCCCCGGCGCGGGCGCGCCCGTCGCGGTCGGCGCGGTCCACCACTTCCCGTTCAACTCGCCCTGCGCGGACGCCCTGCGCACCGCCCGCCCGCAGACCGTCCAGGGCGAGGAGGGCGGCCTCGTGCAGTGCACCCTCGTCGTCCCGATGGTCGCCCACGACACCGTCGTCGGCCTCGCGCAGTTCTCGCGGACCAAGGGCAGCGAGCCGTTCGGGGACCGCGACCGGGATCTGGCGGTGGAGCTCGCGGCGCGGGCGGCGGTCTGCATCGACAACGCGCGCCTGTACCGGCGCGAGCACGAACGGGCGCTGATACTGCAGCGGTCGCTGCTGCCGCCCGGCGACCCGGTGGCCTCCGGCCTGGACATCGCCTGCCGCTACCTTCCCGGCAACGTCTCGATGGGCCGCCCCAGCGAGGTCGGCGGCGACTGGTTCGACGTCATCGAACTGCCCGGGCACCGCACAGCGCTGGTGGTGGGCGACGTGATGGGGCGTGGACTGCGGGCCGCGGTCGCGATGGGTGAACTGCGCACGGCCGTGCGCACCCTGGCCCTGCTCGACCTCGAACCGGCCGAGGTGCTCTCCGCGTTGGACGAGATCGCGCGCGGGCTCGGCACGCCGGGCGGCGTCCAGCAGGCCACCCGGGCCGCCCGCCGGCCCCGCGAGGCCGACCTGTCCGAGGTGTACCTCGCGACCTGCGTGTACGCGGTCTACGACTCGGTGACCCGGCGCTGCACCTTCGCCAACGCGGGCCATCTGCCTCCGGTCCTCGTCGAGCCGGGCGAACCGGCCCTGATGCTCGACGTGCCGCCGGGCATGCCGCTCGGCGTGGGCGGCGAACCCTTCGAGGAGGTGGAGGTCGACCTCCCCGAGGGCGCGTTGCTGGCGCTCTACACGGATGGACTGGTGGAATCCCGCGACCATCCGCTGGACGAGGGCCTCAACGCGTTCGTCGGGGCGCTCACCGACCCCACGAGGCCGCTGGAGGACGTCTGCGACCACGTCCTCAACACCCTCGACTCGCACCACGGCGAGGACGACATCGCGCTGCTGATGGCACGGGTGCAGGGCCTGCCGGCCGACTCGGTCGGCGACTGGACGCTGCCGCGCGAGCCGCGCAGCGTGGGGCGCGCGCGGGAGTACGCGCGCGGCCGGCTGCTCTCCTGGGGCCTCGAAGCCCTCGTCGACACGACGGAGCTGCTGGTCAGCGAGCTGGTCACGAACGCACTGCGGTACGGCGAGGGGGAGATCAGACTCCGGCTGCTGCTGGACCGCACCCTGGTGTGCGAGGTCTGGGACGCGGGCCTGGTCCAGCCGCGCCGCCGCCGCGCCCGGGACACCGACGAGGGCGGCCGGGGTCTGCAGCTGGTGGGTCTGCTCTCGGCGGCCTGGGGATCACGCCGCACCCCGCGCGGCAAGACGGTGTGGTTCGAACTCCCCCTCCCGGACGGCGAGACGACCCTGACCGACCCGGCGGAGGCCCTGCTGAGCCTGTTCTGACCCCCGCTCAGCCTCCGACGGCGGGCCGGGGCGGGCCGGTGAAGCCCGCGGGTGTTCCGGCGTCGGGGTCCTCGGCCGGGACGACGCCGCCGAGGACGGCTCCGCCGACACCGGCCGTGTGGTCTGGCCCGGCATAGGGGTTTCCGTGCGCCCGTACGTCGAGCTCGGCGAGCTCCCGTGCCTGTCCGGCGAGGACGTCGGCGGGCGCGCGGTCCGCCGGATCCCCCGTGGCGAGGAGGCGCTGCGCCTCCGCCAGCCGGGTGCGGGCGTCCACGCCCACCGCGCCCCGGTGCGTCTCGACGTAGTCGGCGGCGGCGGCGGTGGCCGTGCGGGCGGTGAGGAGGGCGGCCGCCTGCAGCGCCCCGTCCCGTTCCGACCCGATCGAAGCGGTCGCCCGTACGATCCGCCGCAGCACCCCGACCGGATCCCAGGCCGCTTCGGCGGACTCCCGAGTCCGGGAGTCGGGCCCGTCGGGCCGGTTGCCGGGCCGGTCGCCGGCCCCCCTGTCCGGAGGCCGCGGAGCCGTCAGCCGGCGTCGGATCGGGGCGAGCACGGCGTCGGCGTGCAGCAGCCGGGCGTGCAGCTCTCCCGGAGGGGCGACGGGCGGCATGACCGCCACCCCGTGTCTCTTGCCGGCGCCGACGTCCGGCGCCGCCGCCTCCTGCGCCCGGGCCCGGGACAGCTCCGCCTCCGCTGCCGCGAGGGCCTGCGGCGCCAGCAGCTCGGCGGCGCGCAGGTTTTCGGCCAACCGGTCGACGCCCCCCACCAGGACGGCGGCCTGGGCTATGACGCCCTCGGCGGCGCGCAGTTGCCGCGCCGCCCGCTCCGGCTGACCGGAATCGGCCGACTGCCGCGCCTCGTTCAGCCGGACGGTGGCGAACAGGAGGCGGTCCTTGGCCTGTTCCACGCTCCCGGTGACGGCGGCGGTGGCGGTGGGCGCGTACCGGGCCCGCAACTCGTCGAGGACGGCTTCCGTGGCCCCCACTCGCCCCGTCAGCTCCCGGAACCGGCCCTCGGCGACCACCAGGGCCTCACCGGACGCCCGGCCCGGCTCCCGCAGCCCCTCGAACGCCCCGGAGACCGAGTCCAGCCGCCGCTCCACCTCCGCGCACCGGCCGACGATCCCGGCGAGCGCGTGCTCCCGGGCGGCCTCCTCCTGCGGCACCCCGTCGTCGTAGCGCTGCCGCATGCGGAACGCGGCGGCCAGCTCGGCCCCGGCCTCCTCGACGGTCCGGCGGAACAGCGCGGTGTCCTCGGCCGCGAACAACTCCCCGGCGAAGCCGAGTTCGCAGCGGGCCGCGCGGATCCGGTCGTCGGCCGCGATCAGCGCGGCGCGGGCCTGCTCGTCGAGGACGGCGAGCCGCGACGACGACCGCGACGACGACCGCGGAGGCGGAGGGCTGCCCACCGAGCCGGGGGTCGTCCGGTCGCGGGTGCGTCTGACCCGGCGTATGCAGGCGTACCCGGCCACCGCGCCGGCCGCGCCGACGGCCACCAGCGGCAGCACCAGATCGATGGTGGACCTCTCGGCTTCATCGGCGGCCACGGGGGCGCTCGCGGCGGGCGTCGGCTCCTTGATCGCAACCGGAACGTCGTCCCCGGACGTCATCCCCGGCAACACCAGCCACACGGCCCCGACCGCACCGCCCAGCACGGTGTGAGCCACACGCAGGGACAGCCGCGACCCGGTCCGCCGGGGTCGGCCTGAACGAGGCAGCGAAGAGGTCACATTTGCGAGCGTATGGCCGCGAATGCGGCCGCGCGAGCGGGATGCGCCCGACTCGGGGGCCGTGGGGCGGAACGACACGGGAGGGGAAACCCCGATGGCACATCCGCCGGGGCGGGCGACCGCGAAGGCCGAAGAAGAGACCGAGGCGGCGACCGACGGCCGGGCCGGGACCGACCCCCGGTCGACAGCCGGTGCCGGTGCCGGGGCCGGGGACGGCGGCGGGACCGGGACCGGGACCGGCGGCGGGGCTGGGGACAGCAGCGGGGCCGGGGACGGTGGCGGGACCGGGACCGGGGACAGCAGCGGGGCGGGGAGCGGCAGCGGGACAGGGGACAGCAGCGGGAACGGGGCCGGGGACAGCAGCGGGACCGGGACCGGGTACGGCAGCGGGACCGAGGGCGGCAGCGGGACAGGGGACAGCAGCGGGAACGGGGCCAGGGACGGCAGCGGGACCGGGACCGGCGGCGGGGCCGGTCCCGGCGGCGGGGCCGGGGACGGCGGCGGGACCAGGACCGGGGACGGCGGCGGGACTGACACCGGGGACGGCGGCGGGGCCGGGGACGGCAGCGGGGGCGGGGGCGCCGAGGGGGTCGCGCGGGGGAGGGGGAAGCGGTGGCGGCGGTGGGTGCGCCGGGGAGCGTTCGGGCTCGTGCTGCTCGTCCTCGTTCCGGTCCTGGCCGCCGAGGCTGCGCTGCGCGTGAACTACGTGGGCGACCCGGCCGAGGGCGCGCGCACCCGCGGCAAGGACGCCCTGTGGCTGGGCCACGCCTGGGTCGACGGCCGCAAGACGGACGCCGACGTCCGGGCGCTGGGCCGCCGTCTGAAGGACACGGGCGTCCGCGACCTGTACGTGCACGCCGGTCCCCTGGAGCACGACGGCACCCTGCCCCCCTCCGCGTACGCCGGCGCGCGGTGGTTCATAGCCGCCGTGCACCGGGAAGCGCCGAAGCTGCGCGTGCAGGCCTGGCTCGGCGACGTGCTCGCCAGTGAGAGCCCGGACGGCATGCGGCTGGAGCGCGCGGCGACCCGTGCCGCCGTCGTGCGGTCCACCCGCGAGATCCTCGCGGCCGGCTTCGGCGGCGCGCACTTCGACCTCGAACCCCTCCACTCCGGCGACGGCGACTACCTCGCCCTGCTCGACGCGCTGCGCGCCGTCACCCGCGCCCGCCACGCCCAGCTCTCCGTCGCCGCCCACCAGATCGACCCGGTTCCCGGCTTCCACGCGTTCTGGGGCGCGACCACCGGGCACCCCAAGTGGTGGTCGCAGAGGTTCTTCGGCCAGGTCGCCCGCCGCGTCGACCAGATCGCCGTGATGTCGTACGACACCATGCAGCCGCTGCAGAGCACCTACGGCGGTTACGTCGCCCAGCAGACCTCGCTGGCCCTGGAGGTCACCCCGGCCTCCACCGACCTGTTGATGGGGCTGCCCTTCTACCGCGAGAACCGGTTCGGCCACTGGGCGCACGCGGAGACCGTCGCCGCCGCCGTCCGGGGCGTCCGGCTGGGGCTGTCGCGGACCGACGCCGACCGCGCGAACTTCGGCGTCGCGGCGTACGTGGACTTCGCGGCGACGGAGGCCGACTGGCGTTCGTACCAGCGGGGTTGGGTCCGATAGACAGACCGCTTTTTGCGTTCCGACTGCTTGGCGGCGGCGGGATCGCTGGGATCATGGCGGCATGTACGGGGCAATGGTGGGCATCGGCGGCGTCTGCGTCACGATCATGGCTGCGATGGGCGTCGCGGCCGTCGCGCGGCGGTGGGTGCCGCCGTTCGGCCGCAGCCTGGTGCTGCGGCCGAGGCTGTGGGGGGCCGGCGCCCTGATGAGCGCCCTGGGACTGGGCCTGTTCATGTTCCTGGGCCCGCTGGCCGCCGACCCCGGGGCGGCGAACGTCTACGTCCCGCTCGCCGGGACGGCCGGCAACTTCGCCGGGCTCGGCCTCCAGACGTACGCCCGGCGTCCCGGCCGCACGCTGCGGCTGCCCCCGACGTCTACGACGACCGCCTCCTGATCTTCGACCCCAGCCACACCAGCGGGTCGTACTTGCGGTCGACCGCCCGCTCCTTCAACGGGATCAGCGCATTGTCAGTGATCTTGATGCCCTCGGGGCAGACCTCGGTGCAGCACTTGGTGATGTTGCAGTAGCCGAGACCGTGTTCGTCCTGGGCCGCGCGTTTGCGGTCCAGCCCGCTGTCCTCGGCCCCGTCCAGCGGGTGCATGTCCAGCTCGGCGACCCGCATGAGGAAGCGCGGGCCCGCGAACGCCGTCTTGTTCTCCTCGTGGTCGCGCACCACATGGCAGGTGTCCTGGCACAGGAAGCACTCGATGCACTTGCGGAACTCCTGCGGCCGGTCCACGTCCTCCTGGAACATCCGGTACTCGCCGGGTCCGACCCCTTCGGGCGGCACGAACGCCGGGATCTCCCGCGCCTTGCGGTAGTTGAAGCCGACGTCCGTGACGAGATCGCGGATCACGGGGAAGGCGCGCAGGGGGGTGACGGTGATCGTCTCCGCGCGGTCGAAGACCGACATGCGGGTCATGCACATCAGCCGGGGACGCCCGTTGATCTCCGCCGAGCACGAACCGCACTTGCCCGCCTTGCAGTTCCAGCGGACGGCGAGGTCGGGCGCCTGCGTGGACTGCAGGCGGTGGATGATGTCCAGGACCACCTCGCCGTCGTTGACCTCGATCGTGAAGTCCTCCAGGCCCCCGCCGCGCACGTCGCCCCGCCAGACCCTGAACCGGGCGTCGTAGCCGCTCATTCGTACAGCTCCTCGTCGGTGAGGTACTTCACCAGCTCCTCCTTCTCGAAGAGGGCGAGCAGGTCGGGGCGGATGGGGGCGGTGGTCTCCCGCACGAGCTGGATCTGTCCGCCCTCGGGGTCGGCGGCCGACGGGCCGCCGCCCGGATCGGCGAGCCGGCACAGCAGGTTGACGTTGCGCCAGACGCGTTCCATCGCGGGGTGGTCCTCGCGGGTGTGGCCGCCGCGCGACTCGGTGCGTTCCAGAGCCGCCCGCGCCACGCACTCGCTGACCAGCAGCATGTTCCGCAGGTCCAGGGCCAGGTGCCAGCCGGGGTTGAACTGGCGGTGGCCCTCGACGCCGGCCCGCCGGGCCCGGACCCGCAACTGCGCCAGCCTGACCAGGGCCTGCTTCATCTCGCCCTCCCGGCGGATGATGCCGACCAGGTCGTTCATGGTCTGCTGCAGCTCCTGGTGGACCGCGTACGGGTTCTCCGCGGGACCGGCCGTGGGCTCCTCGCCCGCGGCCTCGGCGGAGAAGGGGCGCAGCGCCTCCGCGGCCGCCGCGTCCACCTGGACGTCGTCCACCGCCGGCCGTGCGGTCGTCGCCGCCGCGTGCTCGGCCGCGTGCAGGCCCGCCCGCCGGCCGAACACCAGCAGATCGGAGAGGGAATTGCCGCCGAGCCGGTTCGAGCCGTGCATGCCGCCGGCCACCTCGCCGGCCGCGAAGAGTCCGGGCACCCCGCGCGCGGCCGCCGTTTCGGAGTCGACCGCGATGCCGCCCATCACGTAGTGGCAGGTCGGCCCGACCTCCATCGCCTCCGCGGTGATGTCGACGTCCGCCAGCTCCTTGAACTGGTGGTACATCGACGGCAGCCGCCGCCGGATGACCTCGGCGGGCATGCGCGTCGACACGTCGAGGAACACTCCGCCGTGCGGGGAGCCGCGGCCGGCCTTGACCTCCGAGTTGATGGCGCGGGCCACCTCGTCGCGGGGGAGCAGCTCGGGAGGACGCCGGTTGTGGTCCGGGTCCTCGTACCAGCGGTCGCCCTCCTCCTCCGACTCGGCGTACTTCTCCTTGAAGACGTCGGGGACGTAGTCGAACATGAACCGCTTGCCCTCGGAGTTGCGCAGCACCCCGCCGTCGCCGCGGACGGACTCGGTGACGAGGATGCCCTTCACCGACGGCGGCCAGACCATGCCCGTCGGGTGGAACTGCACGAACTCCATGTTGAGCAGCGGCGCTCCGGCGAGCAGGGCCAGCGCGTGGCCGTCGCCCGTGTACTCCCACGAGTTCGACGTGACCTTGAAGGACTTGCCGATGCCGCCGGTCGCGATGACCACGGCGGGCGCCTGCAGGACGAAGAAGCGGCCGGTCTCGCGCTCGTAGGCGAAGACCCCGCCGACCCTCCCCCGGCCATCGGCCGGGGGGACCCCCAGCTCGTTTCGCTCGCCGTCCTTGAGCACCCGGGTGACCGTGCACTCCTGGAAGACCTTCAGCCGGGACTCGTAGTCGCCGGTCTCCGCGTGGTCCTCCTGCTGCAGCGAGACGATCTTCTGCTGCAGGGTGCGGATGAGCTCCAGCCCGGTGCGGTCGCCGACGTGGGCGAGGCGCGGGTACTCGTGGCCGCCGAAGTTGCGCTGGGAGATCCGGCCGTCCTTGGTGCGGTCGAACAGGGCGCCCCAGGTCTCCAGCTCCCAGACCCGGTCCGGGGCCTCCTGGGCGTGCAGCTCCGCCATCCGCCACTGGTTGAGGAACTTGCCGCCGCGCAGGGTGTCGCGGAAGTGGACCTGCCAGTTGTCGTGCTCGTTGGCGTTGGCCATCGCCGCCGCGATGCCGCCCTCGGCCATCACCGTGTGCGCCTTGCCGAACAGCGACTTGCAGACGACGGCGGTACGGGCGCCCCGCTCGCGGGCCTCGATGGCGGCGCGCAGGCCCGCGCCCCCCGCTCCGACCACGACGACGTCCCACTCCTGGCGGTCGACCACGGACATCAGCAGACCCCACTCATCAGGTTCGGCAGCATCTAGAAAAACCTCGGATCGTCGAAGACACCGGACGCGACGAGATAGACGTAGAAGTCGGCGAGCGCCACGCTGATCAGCGACGCCCAGGCCAGCAGCATGTGGCGGGCGTTGAGTCGGCCGACGAACTGCCACGCCCGGTACCGCGCGGGGTGCCGGGAGAAGTGCTTCAGCTTGCCGCCGACGATGTGCCGGCAGGAGTGGCAGGAGATCGTGTACGCCCAGATCAGGGTGATGTTGAGCAGGAAGACGAGGGTGCCCAGGCCCATGTGGCCCCATGCGTAGTGCTCGTCCCGGAAGGACAGCACGGTGTCGTAGGTGAGGATCCCGGCGACGACGATCGCCGCGTAGAAGAAGTACCGGTGGATGTTCTGCAGGATCAGCGGGAAGCGGGTCTCGCCGGTGTACTTCCGGTGCGGCTCGGCGACCGCGCAGGCCGGGGGCGAGGCCCAGAAGCCCCGGTAGTAGGCCTTGCGGTAGTAGTAGCAGGTCAGCCGGAAGCCCAGCGGGAAGATCAGGATGATGATCGCCGGGGAGATGCCCCACCAGCCGCCCAACAGGTCCGTGTTGGGGCCCGCGTGCATGGGCCGGCAGTTCTCCGCCAGACAGGGCGAGTAGAACGGCGAGACGTAGGGCGCCGCGTAGTAGTCCGCGTTCGCGAAGGCCCGCCAGGTCGAGTACACGATGAACGCCAGCAGACCGGCGGCGGTGGCGGCGGGGGCCAGCCACCAGCGGTCGGTCCGCAGATGGGGCGCGGCGATCGCGGCGCGGCCGGCGCCGCGTACGCCGCTCGGGGGTCGGGGGTCGGTGGGCGGAGGTTCCGTGCCAGTGGCCAACTCAGGACTCCGGTCGGGTCAGGGGCTCGGGTCAGGGGGCGTGCCGGTGCCGGGCGCCGAGTCCCTCGTCGTCCGTGTCGATCCACAGGGAGTCGTCGTAGGGGGTGTCGGGGATGGTGAGCAGCTCGGGCCGGCGCGGTGCGCCGGGCTGGGCCGCCGCCTCGCGCAGCAGCGCGACGCTCTCCTTCAGGTGGCCGGCGTCGGCGCGGACGCGGCGCATCTCCAGGCTGCCGCTGCCGAGCTGCTGTTCCAGGCGGCCGACGGACCGGCTCAGGTCGTCGAGGCAGCGCTGGACCGCTGTCAGGTCGTCGTGCACGGACATGCCATGACCTCGCTTCCGGGCGTCTGCGCCCTGGACGGCAACGTTCATGCGCCTGCGAGTGTTGCGCGTCACACCGGTGGATGTGAAGGCGTGTGCAGCGATTGGCGGATGCGGAGGGGGTGCGTTGCTCCGCACGAGTGGCCTTGGACGGCCCCGCCGCCGTGTCGCCGTCGGCAGGCGAACCGTTTCCCTTTCAGTAGGCCTTAGATCTGATCAACACCAAAATACCGCCAAATGTGATCAGAACGCACCGGCAGCGGCTCACCGGAGGTACCAGAGATGTCCCACGACGGCGTCGGCCCGCGCGCGGTGACGCGCTCGGTCGCCTTCCTCACCGCAGGTGTGCTCGCGGTGCCCTTCCTGACGGGCTGCGGCTCCCCCGACGAAGCCGGCCGGCCCCTGGCCCGCCAGGACGTCGCCCGGGCCGCCCGCGCCTCGGTCGCCGAGGGCGGCGTCCTGCGCTGGGCGGTGGACGCCGTCCCGGAGACCTTCAACGCCTTCCAGTCGGACGCCGACGCCACGACCGCCCAGGTCGCCCAGGCCGTGCTCCCGGCGATGTACCGGATGGACGCGAACGGGCGGCCCCGGCGCGACGCCGACTACCTGGAGTCCGCGAAGGTCGTCTCCACCGAGCCCAAGCAGGTCGTGCTGTACAAGCTGAACCAGCAGGCCGTCTGGAGCGACGGCCGCGAGATCGGCGCCGCCGACTTCGCCGCCCAGTGGCGGGCCCTGTCCGGCAAGGACAGCGCGTACTGGACCGCCCGCAACGCCGGCTACGACCGCATCGAGAAGATCGAGCGCGGAGCCAACGACCTGGAGGTCAGGGTCACCTTCAGCCGGACCTACGCCGACTGGCGCTCGCTGTTCTCCCCGCTGTACCCGAAGGACGTCATGGGCACGCCCGACTCCTTCAACGACGGCGCGCGGCGCAAGCTGAAGGTGACCGCCGGGCCGTTCGCCGTCCAGAAGGTCGACCGCAAGAACAAGCAGGTGCGCCTCGCCCGCAACCCCCGCTGGTGGGGCAAGCCCGCCAAGCTCTCCGAGATCGTGCTGACGGCCGTCCCGAGGGACGAGCGGACGTCCGCCCTGGCCGCCGGGAAGATCGACCTGGCCGAGATCGATCCGGCCGACGCGCAGAACCTCGACGGCGCCGCCAAGGGCACGGCCGGACCGCCGACCGGCTCCGGACCCGCGGGCCTGAAGGCCCTGCGCGCGTGGGCCCTCGCCCACGGGATCGACACGGCCGAGGACGAGGCCGGCGACGAGAGCGACGACGAGGCCGACGACGAGGGCGAGTCCTCGGACGAGGCCGGGAGCGCAGGGGGGACGGCGGCCCGCGCGAAGCTCACCAAGGCGATCGCCGCGTGGGAGAGCCGGCGCAAGGCGCTGCGCGATTTCCAGGTGCGCAGATCCCTGGAGCCCGCCTACACCCAGCTGGCCCTGAACGGCGCGCAGGGGCCGCTGGCGGACGAGCGGGTGCGGCGGGCCGTGGCCCGGGCCCTGGACCGCAAGGAACTCGCCAAGGTCGTCCTCAAGCCGCTGGGCCTGCCCGCCGAGCCCGTGGGCAGCCATCTGGCCCTGGCCGGACAGGACGCCTACGCCGACGACAGCGGAGCGCTCGGCGCCCAGGACACGGCCGAGGCACAGGCGCTGCTCGCGGACGCCGGCTGGGTGGCCGGGGGCCCGGTCAAGGACAAGGGCAAGGCCAAGGACGCGGCCGAGAAGGCGGCCGGTTCGGCCGGGAAGAAAGCGGACGCCTCGGCCGGGAAGAAGACGGAGGGTCCGGCCGGCGACAAGGCGGACGACGACGCCTCCAACGTCGGCGAGGACGACAAGGCCCTGGTCGAGACCGGCCGCGAGGACGGGCGTCAGGCCGCGAAGAACGAGGCCGACGGGCAGCAGCTCGCCCAGGACGGCAAGCAGTACAAGGGGCAGCACCAGGGCGGGGTCCCCGGCGCCTACGCCCCGAAGGGCACCGCCGCGCCCAGGGCGGACGCGGCGCTGCGGGCCGGCGCCGCCCCGAAGGCGGGCGCCACCCCCGTCGGCGCCCCGGCCAAGGCGCTCGCCAAGGACGGCCAGGCGCTCGACCTGCGGTTCGTGCTGCCGTCCGGCCCGGGATCGCAGTCGCTGGAGGCGGTCGCCGAGCGGATCACGAAGATGCTGGCGAAGGTCGGCATCCGCACCGAGATCACCAAGGTCTCGGACGCGAGCTACTTCAAGGACCACATCGCCTCGGGCGAGTACGACCTCGCCCTGTACTCCTGGCCCGCGTCCGCCTTCCCGGCCACCGACGCCCGGCCGATCTACGCCAAGCCGCGGCCGGCCGCCGACGGCTCGCTGACCGTGGAGCAGAACTACACCCGGGTCGGCACCGACCAGGTCGACCAGCTGTTCGCCCAGGCGCTCGCGACCCTGGACCGGGACGAGGCCCGCTCCCTGATCCGCAAGGCCGACTCCCGCATCTGGGCCGCCGCAGGATCGATTCCCCTCTACCAGCGGCCCCAGCTCACGGCCGTGCGCAAGACCGTGGTGAACGCGGGCGCCTTCGGCTTCCAGACGCCCGTCTACGAGGACATGGGCTTCCTGAAGAAGGGCGCGAAGGCCGCCGCGGGCCCTGCCCGGAAGTGAGCGGAAACACGGCGCGGAACCGGGCGCGCGGGGGGCGCGCGAGCCGATCGCCGGGCGGGCCGAGCGGCCCTGCGGAGGCCTTCCCCCGCGGGGCCACGTACGATGGGGTGAGGCCGTGGCGTGTCAAGCCCGGCAGGGCCCGCGTAACACGGACGTACGCAGCAGGGTCGCCCTCACACCCCGGGAGAACGCCGCTTTATGGCCACGCGCCACGACATTCGCAACGTAGCCATCGTCGCCCACGTCGACCACGGCAAGACGACACTGGTCGACGCCATGCTCAAGCAGGCCGGCGCCTTCGCCGCGCACGCCGCAGAGTCGCTCGACGACCGCATGATGGACTCGAACGACCTGGAGCGTGAGAAGGGCATCACGATCCTCGCCAAGAACACGGCGGTGAAGTACCACCCCAAGGACGGGGGGGACGTCGTCACGATCAACATCATCGACACCCCCGGTCACGCCGACTTCGGCGGTGAGGTCGAGCGCGGTCTGTCGATGGTCGACGCCGTCGTGCTGCTGGTGGACGCCTCCGAGGGACCGCTGCCCCAGACCCGCTTCGTGCTGCGCAAGGCGCTGCAGGCCCGCCTGCCCGTCATCCTGTGCATCAACAAGACGGACCGCCCGGACTCGCGCATCGACGAGGTCGTCAACGAGGCCTACGACCTCTTCCTCGACCTCGACGCCGACGAGGACCAGATCGAGTTCCCGATCGTCTACGCCTGCGCGCGGGACGGCGTCGCCTCGCTGACCAAGCCGGAGGACGGCACGGTCCCCAAGGACAGCGACAACCTGGAGCCCTTCTTCTCCACGATCCTGTCGCACGTCCCGGCTCCCGAGTACGACGAGGAGGCCCCGCTCCAGGCGCACGTCACCAACCTGGACGCCGACAACTTCCTCGGCCGTATCGCGCTACTGCGCGTCGAGCAGGGCGAGCTGCGCAAGGGCCAGACCGTCACCTGGATCAAGCGCGACGGCACGATGGCCAACGTGCGCATCACCGAGCTGCTGATGACCGAGGCGCTCACCCGCAAGCCCGCCGAGAAGGCCGGCCCCGGTGACATCTGCGCCGTCGCCGGCATCGGGGACATCATGATCGGCGAGACCCTCGCCGACCCCGAGAACCCGGTCGCGCTGCCGCTCATCACGGTCGACGAGCCCGCCATCTCGATGACCATCGGCACCAACACCTCGCCGCTGGTCGGCCGTGGCGGCACCGGCAAGGGCGCCGACAACAAGGCCGCGGTCAAGGACCGCAAGGTCACCGCCCGCCAGGTCAAGGACCGTCTCGACCGCGAACTGGTCGGCAACGTCTCGCTGCGCGTGCTGGACACCGAGCGCCCCGACGCCTGGGAGGTGCAGGGCCGCGGCGAGCTGGCGCTGGCCATCCTGGTCGAGCAGATGCGCCGCGAGGGCTTCGAGCTGACCATCGGCAAGCCGCAGGTCGTCACCAAGCTCGTCGACGGCAAGGTCTACGAGCCGGTCGAGCGCATGACGATCGACGTGCCCGAGGAGCACATGGGCGCGGTCACGCAGCTCATGGGCGTCCGCAAGGGCCGCATGGACAACATGTCCAACCACGGCTCGGGCTGGGTCCGCATGGAGTTCGTGGTCCCCTCCCGCGGCCTCATCGGCTTCCGTACCGAGTTCCTCACCGGCACGCGCGGCACGGGCATCGCCCACTCCATCCACGAGGGCCACGAGCCCTGGTTCGGCACGCTGACGACCCGTAACAACGGCTCGCTCGTCGCCGACCGCGCCGGCGCCGTCACCGCGTTCGCGATGACCAACCTCCAGGAGCGCGGCGTCCTGTTCACCGACCCCGGCACCGAGGTGTACGAGGGCATGATCGTCGGCGAGAACTCGCGCTCCGACGACATGGACGTGAACATCACCAAGGAGAAGAAGCTCACGAACATGCGGTCGTCCTCGGCCGACTCGTTCGAGGCGATCGTGCCGCCGCGCAAGCTGTCGCTGGAGCAGTCGCTGGAGTTCTGCCGTGACGACGAGTGCGTCGAGGTGACCCCGGAGGCGATCCGCATCCGCAAGGTCGTGCTCGACCAGCGCGACCGTGCCCGCTCGGCGAGCCGCGCCAAGCACAGCTGATCCGCGAGCAGTTCGCGACCGGGCGCACGCGCCCGCAAGCCCGGGTCCCCTCATGGGGGCCCGGGCTTTCCGCTGTCCGCCCCCCTTCCGCTTCGGGGGCGAACAGCGCACGGCCCTGCACGCCTCGGCCGCGCCTTGTCGGCCATGCCGCGCCGCTCTGAACGACCGACGCAAGACCGCGGGAAGACTGCTGGAAGGCTGGCGAAGGACGGACGAAAGACTGACGAAAGACCGGTGAAAGACCGGTGAAAGACCGAGGAAAGACGGCCGAAGGAGCCGGGAAAGACGGCTGGCCGAGACTGGTGGTGCGGGGCGGGCGGCCGACGGGGGACACGCGGCGCCCGTCCCCGCTCCGCCTCGTGCCGGGACGCGCTCACCGGACGGACATGGACGCCCGCGACTGGCCGGATTCCGCCCCCGGGCGGGCCCGGAGTGCCGCGTCGGCGCAGCCCGGCGTTGCTCGGCCTTCGTCGCTGGACTACGTTCTGTCAATGCTCACCCCACGGCCCCGGTTCCGTCTGCTCGGACCCCTGGACGTCGAGATCGACGGACGGGCCGTCTCGCTCACCGGGCGCCAACGGGCGCTGTGCGCGGTCCTGCTGCTCCACGCCAACCACGTCGTGTCCGTGGACCGGTTGATCCGGTGTCTGTGGGACGACCGCCCGCCCGGCGCCGGCGCGGCGCGCGTGCGGGCCCTCGTCGCCGAGGTGCGGCGCGCCCTCGGCCCGTCGGGAACGCACCTGTTGACCACCCGTCGGCCCGGTTACGTCATCCACGCCGGCCCCGCCGAACTGGACCTGCTGTCCTTCGAGAACCACGTCAGGGACGCTTCGCGGGCCGCGGCCGACGGCGACTGGCGGACGGCCCGGCGCTGCGGCGAGGAGGCCCTGGCCCTGTGGCGGGACGAGCCGCTGGCCGACCTCCCCGAGGTCGCGGTGCGCGAGGCCGAGCGCCGACGCCTGGGCGAACTGCACGTGGTGGCCCGGGAGAGCGTGGCCGAGGCGGAGATCGAGACCGGCCGGCACCGGCAGGCCGTCGCCGAGCTGCTGCGGCTGACCGCCGCCCACCCGCTGCGCGAACGCCCGCACGGCCTGCTGATGGCCGCCCTGCACCAGGACGGCCGCAGCGCCGAGGCCCTGGAGCTGTACAGCGCGTTGCGCCGGCGCATGGTGGACGAACTGGGCATGGAACCCTCCGTCGACCTCAGGGACCTGCACCGGCGCCTGCTGGGCGGCGACGGCAGCAGGTCCGGCGGCGTCTTCGGCGGCGGAGGCGGCGTACGCCTGTCGCGGTCCCAGCCGCAGCCCTCACCGCAGTCACCGCCACAGTCACCGCCGCAGCCGCAGTCCCGGCCGCAGGCGTCGACCGCCGCCCCAGAGCGGCCCGTGCCCCGCCAACTCCCGCCCACACCGCGCCGTTTCGTCGGACGCGACCGGGAAATCGACCGGCTCGACTCCTGTCTGCGCGAGGCCGAACCCCTCGCCCTGATCGTCGGCCCGGCGGGCGTCGGCAAGAGCGCACTGGCGCTGAACTGGGCGCACCGGGTCGCCGACCGCTTCCCCGACGGCCAGCTCTTCCTCGACATGCGGGGCTTCGACAACGCCGAGCCGATGACCCCCGACGAGGCCCTGCCGCTGCTCCTGCAGGGCCTGGGCTGCGCCCCGCGCGACATCCCGCTGGGCGCCGAGGCGCAGACCGCGCTGTACCGGACGCTGCTGGCGGACCGCAGGGTGCTGGTCGTCCTCGACGACGTGGCCGACGCCTCCTGCGTACGGCGGCTGCTGCCCGCCTCGGCCGGCTCGCTCACGCTGGTGACGAGCCGCGACAAGCTCAGCGGCCTGGTCACGCTGGACGGCGGCTACCGGGTGTCCTGCGACGTCCTCGACAGCGCCGCCGCGCTGGAGCTGATCGGCGGCGCGGTCGGCGCGGAGGCCGTCGCCGCCGATCCGCAGGCCGCGGCCCGGCTCGTCGAACTCTGCGACCACCTGCCCCTCGCGCTGTGCGTGGCGGGCTCCTGGATCGGCGACCGGCCGGGCAGTATCCGGGCCTACGTCCGTGACCTCGCCGACCGGGGGCGACTGGCCCGGCTGCACGTCGAGGGCGAGGAGTCCGTCGCCGTGCGGGCCGCGCTCGACCTGTCCTACGGGACGCTGCCCGACGAGGCACGGCTGGCCTTCCGCCGGCTGGGCGCGCTGCCCGGCACCGGCCGCTCGGTCCCGGCGGCGGCCGCCGCCGCGGGGCTCGACGAACGCCGCCTGGCCGACCTGCTGCGGCTGGCCCAGCGCGTGCACCTGCTGCGCGACGTCGAACACGGCCGCCCCGCGTGGCACGACCTCGTGCACGAGTACGCCCGCGACCGCACGGCCGCCGAGGACACCGCCGAAGAGCGGGAGGCCGCCGTCACCCGGGTCCTCGACCACTATCTGCAGAGCGTCGTCAACGCGGCCGCCACGGCGGGCCTGTACGTCATGCGCATCCGTCCGGGGCCCGTGGCGGGCTCGCTGCCGAGGGAGTTCGCGACGGCCGACGAGGCGTACGCCTGGTTCGACGGCGAATGGGACGACATCGCTGCCGCGATCGGACACGCCGCCGAACACGGGCCCGCGCCGTTCGTGTGGTGGCTGGTGGACGCGCTGCAGGACCTCTTCCACCACCGCCGTCCGCTGTCCGACTGGATGCGGCTGGCCACCCTCGCCCGGGAGGTGGCCGCCCGTCACGGGGACGACGTCGGCCAGGCTTCCATGTGCCTGTCCCTGGGCAGCGCCCGCTGGCGCAACGGAGACCTGCGGGGCGCGCTCGCCGAGTACGAGGAGGGGGAGGAACTGGCCCGTCGGGCCGGCTGGGCCTACGGCGAGGCCGGCAGCCTCCAGGGCAAGGGCGTCACCCTCAAACTCCTCGGCGAACTGCGGCGCGCGCTGCCCTGCTACGACCGGGCGCTCGCGCTCTACCGCACCTTGGGGAACGTCAGGAACGAAGAGATCATGCTGATCAACACGGCGTCCCTGAACCTGGCCCTGGGCCGACTCGACGCGGCCGAGGACGCGGCGTGCGCGGCCCTCGACCTGATCGGCGACACGGTCCACCACAACCGCGCGATGGCGCTCGTCAGCCTCGCCCTGGTGCGCCAGCGGCAGGCCCGGTTCGACGAGGCGGCGGCCGCCCTGCGCACCTGCTTCCTCGTCTCCCGCGACTCCGGCTCCACCTATACCGAGGCCGTGGCCCTGGAGGCGCTGGGCCGGGTCCGCGCGGACGCCGGCCGGGACGACCGGGCCCTGTCGGCCTTCGAGGACGCCCTCGCCGTGTCGCGGCGGGTGGAGAACCGCAACTGCCAGGTGGACAGCCTGGTCGGGATCGCCTCGGTGAAACTGCGCGCGGGCCGGGCCGAGGAGGCGTCCGAGCACCTCGACGCCGCCTTCGAGACGGCCGAGCGCACCGGCCACCGCGCGGGCCTGGTCGAGGTGCTGCTGGCCCGCGCCGACCTGGCCCGCGCACGGCACCGCCCCGCCGACGCCCTGAAGTGCCTCGAACGCGCCGAAAGCCTCGCCACCGACGGCACCCCCCTCGCCCTTCCCCGGATCCACCTGACCACCGCCCTGACGCTCCTGAACGCAGACGCCGACGCCGACGCCGACGCCGACGCCGACGCCGACGCCGACGCCGACGCCGCACCCGTCGGCGCCCCGGACCGGACCCGCGCCCGGGTCGAGGCGGCCCGGGCCGCCGACCTGGCCGAGGCCTCCGGCCAGCGCCTCCTGCACGCTCACGCCCTCGCGGCCCTGGCCGCCGCTCACCGGGCGCACGGCGACGCCGTGTCGGCGCACGCGGCCCGGGCGCGGGCCGAGGCGCTGTACGAGGCGATCGGAGTGCGGACCGGGTCCCGGGCGCCGCGGCGCCCGCTGCCGGGCGGCCGGCGCCATGAGCTGCCCCCGGACGCCGAGTCCCGGCTCACCCTCTATCTGACCGGGCATTTCGACGGCTGACCGGGCCGCGGGCGAAGCCGTTCAGACGGACGTGGCATACGCGCTGCCGAGTCCCAGCCGGGGGTCGCGGGCGAGGATGCGTTCCTGCAGGGACCTCAGGTCCGGACCCGGCTCGCAGCCCAGGAGGTCGACCATCCGCAGCCGCAGCAGCCGGAAGCAGTCCAACGCCTCCGCCTGACGTCCGCCGCGGTGCAGGGCGAGCATCAGCAGGCCGGCGACCTTCTCGTCGAAGGGGTGCATCTCGGCCAGCCAGTGCAGCTGCGGCAGGCACTCCTCGTGCCGTCCCGTGCGCAGGCACAGCTCGGTGCTGCCGATCAGCGCCTCCCGGTGCTCGCGCCGCAGGGCCGTCCGCGCCGACTCCGCCCAGGGGGTGCGCACGTCGGACAGCGGCTCGCCGCGCCACAGCTCGAGAGCTCGTCCGTAGAGATGGAGCGCGGTCTCGGTCCCGCCGGCGCGGGCGGTCTGCTGCGCCTGCCGGACGAGTGCGCGGAACCGGGCGGTGTCCACGGACCGCTCGTCGACGGCGAGGACGTACCCGCCCCGCCTGCGGGCCAGTTCGAAGCTCCCGGGACGCCGCTCGTCGGCCCCCAGCGCCTTGCGCAGCCGGGTGGCCTGGATGTACAGCGCGTCGCGCGGGTGCTGGGGCCGACGGTCCTGCCACACCCGCTCGATCAGCGTCTCGTCGGCCACGAAGTCGCCGGGGGTCCATGCCAGCGCCGCCAGCAGCAGTTTGGTGCCGTGCGGAAGCGGCAGTTTGTCACCGCAGTGGGCGCGGGCCTCCACGCAGCCCAGCAGCTGGATTTCCATGCCGTACCCCCGTACCTCGAACCTCGTGAGTCACCACTGTGCGCGCGAGGTGTTCGGGCGGCGCATGGATGCTGCACGGAAACGCACGGGGCGCGGCGGGCGAGGCGGCGAGGCGGGCGCACGGTCGAGGCGGGGGAGACGGTCGGGAGGGGAGAGGCGGCCGAGGGGTGTTGAGGAATACGTAGGGAAAACCCTTCATCCTGGCCGTGGAGTCCGCTCCAAGCGGTTTCGCCCACTAGCCTGCTGGGTGAACGGACGGCCTGCGCTGCTTCGAGCGCGCCTCCGTGGGTCTCCGGATGCCCCTCGCGGGCAGGGTGAGACGGCCGATACACACGGCCGCCGCCGAGGCAAGTGATTTTCCCCTCCCCGCTGTCCGCAATACGGACAGCCGCTCCCGATAGATGTGTAACAAGTCCGTTTCGCAGGGATCTTTCTGCTAGCTGTTTGTCCGGATTTTGGAAGAAGTACACATCAGGTGTGATCGAACCGAGACCTTTGGGGTGTGGTTCGCTCTTCGCCCATGGCAGATAGTTAGGCGCGTAGAGCTCGGAATGAACGGGTCACGCGCTGCACTTGCGGCGACTCGCGAGCCCGGGGGGCACCTGACTGTTTCAGGCACCGGTGACGGTGGTGTCATGTGCTCCTTCATGCGGTGAACCAATGGACTCATGAGGAGGAGCCCCATGCGTGGTGCCAAGAGCGCCAAGTGGGTTGCGATAGCCGCCGTTGTGGCGCTGGGTGCGACGGCCTGTGGCGGTGGCGGGGACTCGGGCAGCTCGGCCAAGGGCGACGGCACCGTGGCGGTGGAGATCGGCGAACCGCAGAACAGCCTGGTTCCCACCAACACGTACGAGACCGAGGGCGGCCAGGTCATCAACGCCCTCTTCACGGGGCTGACCAAGCTTGACGCCAGCAACAAGGTCGTCAACGCGATGGCGCAGTCGATCGAGTCCAAGGACAACAAGGTCTGGACGATCAAGCTGAAGTCGGGCTACACCTTCCACAACGGGGAGAAGGTCACCGCCCAGTCCTTCATCGACGCCTGGAACTACGGCGCGAACCAGACCAACGCCCAGCAGACCAACCCGCTGTTCAGCCACATCCAGGGCTACAGCGACCTGA
Organism: Streptomyces sp. NPDC058291; assembly: GCF_042880855.1. NCBI lineage: Bacteria > Bacillati > Actinomycetota > Actinomycetes > Kitasatosporales > Streptomycetaceae > Streptomyces > Streptomyces sp. NPDC058291. The sequence continues at coordinate 5,546 of NZ_JBHVYK010000005.1, read as the reverse complement.
ACCCGGGCGAGGGCAAGAAGCCCACGACCGACAAGCTCTCCGGTCTGAAGGCCGTGGGCGAGGACACGCTGCAGGTCACCCTCACCGGTGCGTTCTCCGCGTTCCCGTCGCAGCTCTCCTTCACGGCGTTCGTGCCGCTGCCCAAGGCGTTCTTCAAGGACCCGAAGGGCTTCGGCGAGGCCCCGATCGGCAACGGCCCCTTCGAGATGAAGGGCAAGTTCAAGCACAACGAGTCGATCAGCACCACGAAGTACGACAAGTACCCGGACGCCTCGAAGATCGAGCCCAAGGGTGTCGACTTCAAGATCTACTCGAACCTGGACACCGCCTACAAGGACCTCGTCGCCGGCAACCTCGACAGCCTGCTGACGATCCCGACCTCGGGTCTGCCGACGTACAAGAAGGACCTGCCGAACCGCACGATCGACGAGCCCGACTCGGCCGTCGGCTACATCGGCTTCCCGGTCAAGTACAACAAGGCCTTCAAGAACGCGGATCTGCGCAAGGCCATCTCGATGTCGATCGACCGCAAGACGATCGCCGACAAGATCTTCCTCGGCGCCCGTACCCCCGCGGACGACTACATCAGCCCCATCATCGACGGCTACCGCAAGGGCGCCTGCGGTGACTCCTGCACGCTGAACCCGGCCAAGGCCAAGGAGCTCTACAAGAAGAGCGGCGGGCTGCCCGGCAACACGCTGGAGATCGGCTACAACGCCGACGGCGGCCACAAGGACTGGGTCGAGGCGGTCGCCAACCAGATCCAGCAGAACCTGGGCGTCAAGGTGACGGCCAAGCCGTTCGAGCAGTTCCAGACGATCCTCAACGACCTGGACGCCAAGAAGTACAGCGGCGCCTTCCGGATGGCCTGGAGCATGGACTACCCGGACGCCGAGGACTACCTGCGTCCGGTGTTCTCCAAGGACGCCATCGCCAACGGCTCGAACTACTCGGGCTACGTCAACGAGGAGTTCGAGAAGCTCCTCGTCCAGGGCGACCAGGCTCCCTCGCACGAGGAGGCCGTGAAGAAGTACCAGCAGGCGGACGACGTCCTGCTCAAGGACCTGCCGTACATCCCGGTGTACTTCTACACGATGAACGCGGGCTTCAGCGACAAGATCAAGTCGATGAAGATCGCCGGTCACCAGATCCTGTGGGACACGGTCAAGCTCAGCTGACCCGAGTCTGAGCAGTTCCGAAACACAGCGGAACAGGGTGAGCAGGGGGCGCGTCACCAGCCTTCCCCTGCTCACCCCTTCTGCCGTCTCCCGTCCGACAGTGCCGCCTTCCCGGCAGCGGGCGGGTCGAGCACCCCCCTCTGGAGTACCGATGGGCCGATACGTCGTGCGCCGCCTCCTGCAGGTCATCCCTGTGGCGATTGGCGTCACGTTCATCATCTTCTGCCTGGTCTTCGCTCTGCCCGGCGACCCGATCCAGGCACTGGCCGGCGACAAGCGCGCCGACCCCAACATCGCGGCGATCCTGCGCGACCACTACCACCTCAACCAGCCGCTGTACCTGCAGTACTGGCACTACATCAGCGGCGTCTTCACCGGCGACCTCGGCGAGACGTACAACGGACGTGCCGTCTCCGACCTCGTGTCCCAGCGGTTCCCCATCACGCTGAAGCTGGGGCTGACCGCCTTCGCCCTCGAGGCCGTCATCGGCATCCTGGCGGGCATCTTCGCCGCGCTCAAGCGCGGCAAGTTCCTCGACAACGTGGTGCTGATCTCCACCCTGGTGCTGATCTCGATCCCCGTCTTCGTCCTGGGCAGCGTGCTCCAGCTCGAGTTCGGCGTGAACCTCAAGATCACGCCCGTGGCAGGCATCCAGCAGGGCTGGCCGCAGAGTTACATCCTTCCGGCCATCGTGCTGGCCACGACCTCGATGGCGTACATCGCCCGGCTCACCCGGGCGAGCATGACGGAGTCGGTCCGCGCCGACTACGTGCGCACGGCGATCGCCAAGGGCCTGCCGCAGCGCCGGGTGATCGGTGTGCACGCCCTGCGCAACTCGCTGATCCCGGTCGTCACCTTCCTGGGCTTCGACCTCGGCGCCCTCATGGGCGGCGCCATCATCACCGAGCGCGTGTTCAACATGCCGGGCATCGGCCAGCAGTTGGCCCAGTCCCTCTATCTGCGCGAGCGTCCCGTCGTGGTCGGTCTGGTCACCCTCCTGGTGCTGATCTACCTGGTCGCGAACCTTCTCGTAGACCTGCTGTACGCCGTGCTCGACCCGAGGATCCGCTATGAGTGAGAAGACGATAGAGAGGCCGACCACCGACGAGGCCGCCCTCGCCAAGGAGATCGAGGCCGACGAGAAGGCTGCGGCACGCCAGGCGAGCCTGCTCAAGGACGGCTGGGCGGACCTGCGCAAGCGCCCCATGTTCATCGTGTCGGGACTCGTCATCGTGTTCCTGCTCGCCCTGGCGGTCGTCCCCGGCCTGTTCACGGCGCGCTCCCCGTTCTCGGACGGCTTCTGCCAGCTCCAGAACTCGATGACCCCGCCCACCTCGGGACACCTGTTCGGCTACGACGTGCAGGGCTGCGACATCTACACGCGGACCGTGTTCGGCGCCCGGAACTCGATCATCGTGGGCGTGGTGACCACCATCGCCACGACGCTGATCGGCGGCCTGGTGGGCATGCTGGCCGGCCTGATCGGCGGCTGGATCGACGCCCTGCTGTCCCGCGTCACCGAGGTCTTCTCAGCCCTGCCGCTGCTCGTCGGCGGCCTGCTGATCATGTCGATCTGGGGCGGCGGCGACGTGTGGTCGGTGTCGCTGATCATGGCGGTCCTCGGCTGGCCGCAGGTCTTCCGCATCATGCGCGGCGAGGTCATCTCCAACAAGTACAACGACTACGTGGCGGCCGCCCGGGCGCTCGGCGCGGGCCCGGTGCGCATCGCGTTCCGGCACATCCTGCCGAACACGCTCGCCCCCGTCATCGTCATCACCACGATGAACCTCGGCGTCTACATCGCGGCCGAGGCCGCCCTGTCCTACCTGGGCATCGGCATCCAGTACCCCAACATCTCGTGGGGTCTGATGATCAGCGACGCCCAGGACCGGTTCCTGACCTCGCCGCACGCACTGCTGTTCCCGGCCGGCGCCCTGAGCATCACCGTGCTGGCGTTCATCATGCTCGGCGACGTGGTGCGCGACGCCTTCGACCCCAAGATGCGCTGAGGGAGGCGTACGTGACCATCATCGATCAGACAGACGCCATCCCGGCCCCGCGTGACGGCGAGAAAGCCGGCCCGCTCCTCGACGTGCGGGACCTGCACGTGGAGTTCCACACCCGCGAGGGCGTGGTCCGGGCCGTCAACGGCGTCAACTACTCCGTCAGCTCCGGCGAGACGCTCGCCGTGCTCGGCGAGTCCGGCTCCGGCAAGTCCGTGACGGCCCAGGCCATCATGGGCATCCTCGACATGCCGCCGGCCCGCATCCCGCAGGGCGAGATCCGCTTCCACGGCCGGGACATGCTCGCCATGTCCGAGGAGGAGCGGCGCAAGATCCGCGGTGCGCGCATCGCGATGATCTTCCAGGACGCCCTGTCCTCCCTCAACCCCGTGCTCAGCGTGGGCTTCCAGCTCGGTGAGATGTTCCGCGTCCACCAGGGGATGTCCCGCAAGGCGGCCAAGGCCAAGGCCGTGGAGCTGATGGACCGGGTGAAGATCCCGGCGGCCGCGGCGCGGGTGAACGACTACCCGCACCAGTTCTCGGGCGGTATGCGCCAGCGCATCATGATCGCGATGGCGCTCGCCCTGGAGCCGGACCTGATCATCGCCGACGAGCCCACCACGGCGCTCGACGTGACGGTCCAGGCCCAGGTGATGGACCTGCTCGCGGAGCTGCAGCGCGAGTACCAGATGGGTCTGATCCTCATCACCCACGACCTCGGTGTGGTCGCGGACGTCGCCGACAAGATCGCGGTGATGTACGCGGGCCGGATCGTGGAGACCGCGCCGGTGCACGAGCTGTACAAGCGCCCCGCGCACCCGTACACCCGCGGCCTGCTCGACTCGATCCCGCGGCTGGACCAGAAGGGCCAGGAGCTCTACGCGATCCGGGGCCTGCCGCCCAACCTGCTGAAGGTGCCGCGCGGCTGCGCCTTCAACCCGCGTTGCGACCGCGCGCAGGACGTGTGCCGCACGGACGTCCCGCCGCTGGTCCAGGTGACCGAGCGGGACGGGACGGCACTGCCCGGCCGCGCCAGCGCGTGCCACTTCTGGAAGGAGACGATCCATGGCTGAGACGACCAAGGCCACCGAGCCCGGGGACGCCACGCCCAACGTCTCCCCGCTGGAGGTCGCCGACGTGCACTCGGTGGAGGAGAAGGTCGCCGCCCTCGACGTGCCCGTCGAGCGGGGCGAGCCGATCCTCCAGGTGCGCAACCTCGTCAAGCACTTCCCGCTGACCCAGGGCATCATCGTCAAGCGGCAGGTCGGCGCGGTGAAGGCCGTCGACGGCGTCTCCTTCGACCTGTACCAGGGCGAGACCCTGGGCATCGTGGGCGAGTCGGGCTGCGGCAAGTCGACGGTCGCCAAGGTTCTGATGAACCTGGAGAAGGCGACGGCCGGCGAGGTCTTCTACAAGGGCCAGGACATCACCAAGCTGTCCGGGCGGGCGCTGAAGGCGGTCCGCCGGAACATCCAGATGATCTTCCAGGACCCGTACACCTCGCTCAACCCGCGCATGACGGTCGGCGACATCATCGGCGAGCCCTTCGACATCCACCCCGAGGTGGCCCCCAAGGGCGACCGGCGGCAGCGGGTGCGCGAGCTGCTGGACGTCGTCGGTCTGAACCCGGAGTACATCAACCGCTACCCGCACCAGTTCTCCGGCGGTCAGCGCCAGCGCATCGGCATCGCCCGCGGCCTGGCGCTCAACCCCGAGGTGATCATCTGCGACGAGCCGGTCTCGGCCCTGGACGTGTCCGTCCAGGCACAGGTCATCAACCTGATGGAGCGACTGCAGGACGAGTTCAACCTCTCCTACATCTTCATCGCGCACGACCTGTCGATCGTCCGGCACATCTCGGACCGCGTCGGCGTCATGTACCTCGGCCGGCTCGCCGAGATCGGCTCCGACGAGCAGATCTACGAGCACCCGACGCATCCGTACACGCAGGCGCTGCTGTCGGCGGTGCCGGTGCCGGACCCGGACGCCCGTGAGGGCCGCGAGCGGATCATCCTCACCGGTGACGTGCCGTCGCCGGCGAACCCGCCGTCCGGCTGCCGCTTCCGCACCCGCTGCTGGAAGGCGCAGGACAAGTGCGCCGAGGAGACCCCTCTCCTGGCCGTCCCCGAGCGCTTCAAGGGGGTGGACACGCCGGCGGCCCACGAGTCGGCCTGCCACTTCGCCGAGGAGAAGGACGTCGTCCACGCCGGGTGACCCGCCGGGCGTCGAATGCCCGCGCACACGAGAGCGGGGCGCCGGGGCGCCCCGCGGGGGGCCCGGCGGCGGGGACGTGCGCAACAAGCGCCCCACCGTGGGGGGCCTGTTAACCCGCGGGGTGGAGCACTAACACCCCAACGAGGTGTGG
>NZ_JBHVYK010000004.1:91103-179562 GCF_042880855.1 Streptomyces sp. NPDC058291 | reverse complement strand
CATGCCCAACTTTCCCCGACCCGCCCCGGGGCGGGTACGCAAAACCGGGGGGCCCACGGCGCTGCCCCCGCCCGCGGGGGCCCCCCCAAACCGCCGGTCGGGGTGGTCAGCGGGTAGCGCGGTTGACGGCCGAGACGACCGCCTTCAGCGACGCACGCGTCGTGTTCGCGTCGATGCCGATGCCCCACAGGACCTTGTCGTCGATCGCGCACTCGATGTAGGAGGCGGCCTGCGCGGAGGCGCCCTCGCTCATCGTGTGCTCCTGGTAGTCCAGCAGGCGCACGTCGATGCCGATGGACTGCAGGGCGTCGAAGAAGGCCGAGATCGGACCGTTGCCGGTACCGGTTAGGACGGTGTCCTCGCCGTCGACGGTGGCCTCGACGGTCAGGGTGTCGACGCCGTCGGTGTCGGTGGTCGACTGGCCGGTGCGGACCTGGATGCGGCCCCACGGGTTCTCGGGGTTGGGCAGGTACTCGTCCTGGAAGGTCGCCCAGATGGCGCCGCCGGTGACCTCGCCGCCCTCGGCGTCCGTCTTGGCCTGGATGATCTTCGAGAACTCGATCTGCATCCGGCGGGGCAGGTCCAGCTTGTGGTCGTTCTTCAGGACGTAGGCGATACCGCCCTTGCCGGACTGCGAGTTGACGCGGATGACGGCCTCGTAGGAGCGGCCGACGTCCTTGGGGTCGATGGGCAGGTACGGCACCGCCCACTCGATGTCGTCGACGGTGACGCCCTTGGCGGCCGCGTCGGCCTCCATGGCGTCGAAGCCCTTCTTGATGGCGTCCTGGTGGGAGCCGGAGAAGGACGTGTAGACCAGGTCGCCCACGTACGGGTGGCGCGGGTGGACCTCCATCTGGTTGCAGTACTCCCACGTGCGACGGATCTCGTCGATGTCGGAGAAGTCGATCTGCGGGTCGACGCCCTGGGAGAACAGGTTCATGCCCAGGGTGACCAGGTCGACGTTGCCGGTGCGCTCGCCCTGTCCGAACAGGCAGCCCTCGACGCGGTCGGCGCCGGCCATCAGCGCCAGCTCGGCGGCGGCTACGGCGGTGCCGCGGTCGTTGTGCGGGTGGACGGAGACGCAGACGTGCTCGCGGCGGGAGAGGTTGCGGCTCATCCACTCGAAGCGGTCGGCGTGGGTCGAGGGGGTGGAGCGCTCGACGGTCGCCGGCAGGTTCAGGATGATCTCGCGGCCCGGTCCCGGCTGGTAGACGTCCATGACCGCCTCGCAGACCTCCAGGGCGAAGTCCAGCTCGGTGTCGGTGAAGATCTCGGGGCTGTACTGGTAGCCGAACTCGGTCTCCGGGCCCAGCAGCTTCTCGGCGTACTCCATCACCAGGCGGGTGCCGTCGACGGCGATCTGCTTGATGTCGTCCTTGGAGCCGCGGAAGACCACCCGGCGGAACACGGGGGCCGTGGCGTTGTACAGGTGGACGGTCGCCCGCCTGGCGCCCTTCAGCGACTCCACGGTCCGCTCGATCAGGTCCTCGCGGGCCTGGGTCAGTACGGAGATCGTGACGTCGTCCGGGATCGCGCCCTCTTCCTCGACGATCGAGCGCACGAAGTCGAAGTCGGTCTGGCCGGAGGCCGGGAAGCCGACCTCGATCTCCTTGTAGCCCATCTTGACCAGCTGGTCGAACATCCGGCGCTTGCGCTCGGGCGACATGGGGTCGATCAGGGCCTGGTTGCCGTCGCGCAGGTCGGTGGAGAGCCAGCGGGGGGCGACGGTGATCCGCTTGTCCGGCCAGGTGCGGTCGGGGATGTCGACCTGGTCGTACTGTCCGTACTTGTGGATCGGCATGTGACTGGGCTGCTGGCGGTTCGCCATGGGGCGTGGGCTCCTCGGGGTGACCGGAGAATGTCCGGGCGGAAGGACGGCCGACGCGCAACACCAAGCACCGCGGGGAGGGGGTCGGCCTCTACTGCAGGCCCTCGCCGCGGCAGCTAAGGAGAAGCAGCCCGTAACGCATAGTGCTCCGCAGCCTAGCCGAGCCGCTCAGGTCGCGCGGATCCGTATCAGTATGCGGGACCGCCGGGACCAGTCCCATGGAAAAGGGACAAAACGTGCGCCATACCACTCCGGATCGGGTCTCTGCCGTATTTGTCACCGTTTTTCACCGATCATGGTTGCTGATGGTGACACGGGAGTAACGCAGTGCAAGGGTGCGGGACATGACGACTCACGGGGGCTTCGAGCCCGTCTTCTGCACCGTCGTACCGCCGCACGTCCTCGACCGGCTGGCGCGCAACGACGACCCCGCACTCTCCGGCCCGGCCCGGCGCACCCTGCTGCGCGACAGCGCGCTGCGCGCCCGCCGCCGGGTGACCACGGAGTTCCGCCTGGCCGCCGCACCGGCGACCAAGGCGCCGACGGACCAGCCGCTGCGGACGATCTACGACTGCCGACACGGCACCGACCTGCCCGGCGACAAGGTCCGCTCCGAGGGCCAGGACCCCGGCCGCGACACGACCGTCAACCGCGCCTACTCCGGCCTCGGCGCGACCTTCGACCTCTACCTCAAGGCCTATCAGCGCCACTCCGTCGACGGCGACGGTCTGCCCCTGGACGCCAGCGTCCACTACGACGAGGGCTACAACAACGCCTTCTGGAACGGCGAGCAGATGGTGTTCGGCGACGGCGACGGCCAGATCTTCGTCGACTTCACCAACTCCGTCGACGTGATCGGGCACGAGCTCACCCACGGCGTCACCCAGTACACGGCCAACCTGACCTACTACGGCCAGCCGGGAGCGCTCAACGAGTCGATGTCCGACGTGTTCGGCTCGCTCATCAAGCAGTACTCGCTCGGCCAGACCTCCTCCGAGGCCGACTGGCTGATCGGCGCGGGCCTGCTCGCCCCGGGCGTCGCCGGGTCCGCCCTGCGCTCGATGAAGGCTCCGGGCACCGCGTACGACGACGACGTCCTCGGCAAGGACCCGCAGCCCTCGACGATGGACGACTACGTCCGCACCGGCCGCGACAACGGCGGCGTCCACATCAACTCCGGCATCCCCAACCACGCGTTCTACCTCGTCGCCACCGCTCTCGGCGGCCACGCCTGGGAGAAGGCGGGTCAGATCTGGTACGACGTGCTGACCGGCGGCGAGCTCGGGGAGAAGGCGTTCTTCACCGACTTCGCCGGGCTCACCGTGAAGGCCGCGCGCGAGCGGTTCGGCGACGGCGGCGACGAGTCGCAGGCCGTGAAGAAGGCCTGGGAGCAGGTCGGGGTGCGGATCCTGTAGTTCCGTACTACACAGGGACCCATGCGTATTCAGGTGAGGCGTACGGGCGGGTTCGCGGGCATCGAGCGGCAGGCCGAGGTGGACACGGCCGGGCGGCCCGACGCCGACGAGTGGCACGCCCTGGCCGAGCAGGCGGTGGCCGGCGGCCGGGGCGCGCCCCCGCAGGGGGTTCCGGACGGGTTCCGCTACGAGATCACGGTGGACGGCGAGCGGGTCTACGCGGCCGACCCCCGGCTCACCGCGCAGCAGCGGACGCTGATCGCGCGGGTGCTGAAGGAAGGGGCCTGACCGGCCACCGGCACCCCGTCCGAACTGCCAGTTCACGCTGGGGCGTTGACTTCCTTACCCAGCGGTAAGGATGATCCCGCCCATGGCGAACGATCCGCGTGCCGCGGCCCACCCGATCCCCCCGTTCCCGGCAGGCTTCCTCTGGGGCGTGTCCACCTCCGCCCACCAGATCGAGGGCGCGGTCGACGAGCGCGAGCCGTCCGTCTGGGACGCGTTCACGGCCGAGCCGGGGCGGGTGAAGGACGGCTCGACGGCCGCGGTGGCCTGCGACCACTACCACCGCCACGGCGAGGACGTCGCCCTGCTGGCGGGGCTCGGGGTGGACGCGTACCGCTTCTCGGTCTCCTGGCCGCGGGTGAACCACCCCGGCGGCCTGGACTTCTACGACCGCCTCGTCGACGAGCTGCTGGCCGCCGGCGTACGTCCCGTCCCCACCCTCTTCCACTGGGACCTGCCGGCGGACCTGGACTGGCTGGAGCGGGACACGGCGTCCCGTTTCGCGGAGTACGCCTCGGTCGTCGCCGGCCGACTGGGCGACCGCGTCACCAAGTGGATCACCCTCAACGAGCCCGCCGAGCACACCCTGCTCGGCCACGCGCTCGGCACCCACGCCCCCGGCCGGCAACTGCTCTTCGACGCGCTGCCGGTCGCCCACCACCAGCTGCTGGCCCATGGGCTGGCCGTGCAGGCGCTGCGCGCGGCCGGCGCCGACGACATCGGCATCGCCAACTCCCACGGCCCGACCTGGCCCGCCTCCCAGGACCCGGCCGACCTGGAGGCGGCCGCCTTCTACGACGTCCTGCTGAACCGTCTGTTCGCCGAACCGCTGCTGCTGGGCGAGTACCCGCAGGGCCTCGGCGACCTGATGCCGGGTGACGTGGCCGCCGACCTGAAGGTGATCTCCGAGCCGCTCGACTGGTACGGGATCAACTACTACGCCCCCACCAGGGTGGGCGCGCCGCAGGGCACGGAGATCGAGTTCGGCGGGATCACCATGCCGGCCGAACTGCCCTTCTCCGTCCGGGAGATCGAGGGCGTGCCGGTGACGGACTTCGGCTGGCCGGTGGTCCCCGAGGGCCTGACCGAGCTCCTGACGACCTTCGCGGACCGCTACGGCGACCGTCTTCCGCCGGTCGTCATCACCGAGAACGGCTGCTCCTACGAAGGCCTCGACGACCAGGCCCGCGTGGACTACCTGGACGGCCACATCCGCGCCCTGCACCAGGCGCTGGAGGCGGGCGTCGACGTGCGCGGCTACTTCGTGTGGTCGCTGCTGGACAACTTCGAGTGGGCGCAGGGGTACGCGCGCCGCTTCGGCCTGGTCCACGTCGACTTCGCGACGCAGACCCGGACGCCGAAGGCGTCGTACGCGTGGCTGCGGGACGTGCTGCGGGCCCAGAGAGCACAGGCGCGGGGATGACGACGGCCGACAGCGCCGCGTCGGCGGCGCTGGCCGAGCCCGTCGAACGGGTGGGCGGCGGCTGGACGTCGGCCCTGTCGCTGGCCAACGGGGCGATCTGGGTGGGCTGGTACGGCCCGCTGCAGATCCTGCTGGCCTCCCAGGCCGAGGACTTCGCGCCCGGTTCGGGCATGTCGAAGGAGACGATGCTCGCCTGGGTGACGGGCGTCGGCGCGGTGGTGTCGCTGGCGGCGAACCCCTTCTTCGGCGCGCTGTCGGACCGTACGACGTCCCGCCGGGGCCGGCGCACGCCGTGGATCGTGGCCGGAACGGCGGGCGGCGCGCTGTCGCTGCTGCTGCTCGCGGGCGCGGACGGGGTCTGGACGATGGCGCTGGGCTGGTGCCTGGTCCAGCTGGCCCTGAACGCGGCCTTCGCGGCGGTGACGGCGGCCGTCCCCGACCGGGTGCCCCGGTTCCAACGCGGTTCGGTGGGCGGCTGGCTGGGGGCCGCGCAGATCCTGGGCGTGGTCGGCGGCACCGGGCTCGCGACGGCCGCCGGGGGCGTCGGCGCGGGGTACGCGGCGTGCGCGGTGTTCACACTGGTGGGCGTGGCGCCGTACGTCCTGCGCTACGCGGATCTGCGGCTGGCGCCGCGGGACCGGCCGGCCTGGTCCTGGCGGGGTTTCGCGGCCGGGTTCTGGCTGAGCCCACGCCGCTACCCCGACCTGGGCTGGGCCTGGCTGACCCGGTTCCTGATGAACCTGAGCAACGCGCTGGTGCTGCTGTACCTCCTGTACTACCTGCGCGACCGGCTGCACCACGCCGACCCCGAGCAGGGCGTGCTGGTCCTGACGGCGGTCAACGGGCTGACGCTGCTGGCCACCGTCGTCGTCGGCGGCGTCTGGTCGGACCGGCTGTGCCGGCGCAAGCCGTTCGTGATGTGGTCGGGCGTGCTGATGGCGGTGGCCACGGCGGGACTCGCGGCCTGGCAGACCTGGTCGGGGGCGATCGTGGCGGCGGCGGTGCTGGGCGTCGGCTTCGGCGTCTTCACGTCGGTCGACTTCGCGCTGATGACCGACGTGCTGCCGACGGCCGGGGACCGGGGCAAGGACCTCGGGGTCATCAACGTGGCCAACTCCCTCCCCCAGGTCGCGGCCCCCGCCCTCGCCGCGCCGATCGTGACGTATCTGGGCGGCTACCGGGTGCTGTACGTGGTCGCCGCCGTGCTCGGGCTGGCGGGGGCGGTGCTGGTGAGGCGGATCAAAGGGGTCGACTAGCGGGCAGGAGGACCGGCCGGAGCACGCCCGCGTCCACGTGGCCAACCTGCGCGCGGTGGCCGCAGCCCGCCCCGACGATCCGGAGCCGGCCGCGCTGGTGGCCGAATACGCGCGGGCAGTGAGGAGTTCGCCCGCCTGTGGGACGACCACGAGGTGTCGCCGCGCCACCGGGCGACGAAGCGTTTCCTGCATCCCGTGGTGGGGCTGCTGGAGCTGGACTGCGAGGTCATGCTCAGCCATGAGCACCACCAGCTCCTGGTGGTCCACACGGCCCGCCCGGGCACGCAGGACCACGAGCGGCTGCTGCGCGTGGTGGGGCTGCAGGACATGTCCCCGCGAGCCGTCTAGAAGCCCAGCTTGCGCAGCTGCTTCGGGTCGCGCTGCCAGTCCTTGGCGACCTTCACGTGCAGGTCGAGGAAGACCGGCGTGCCGAGCAGGGCCTCGATCTGCTTGCGGGACTTGATGCCGACGTCCTTCAGGCGCTTGCCCTTGGGGCCGATGATGATGCCCTTCTGGCTGGGGCGCTCGATGTAGATGTTCGCGTGGATGTCCAGCAGCGGCTTGTCGGCGGGGCGGTCCTCGCGCGGGAGCATCTCCTCGACGACGACCGCGATGGAGTGCGGCAGCTCGTCGCGGACGCCCTCCAGCGCCGCCTCGCGGATCAGCTCGGCGACCATCACCTGCTCGGGCTCGTCCGTCAGGTCGCCCTCGGGGTACAGCGGCGGGCTGTCCGGCATCATCGGGATGAGCAGGTCGGCCAGCAGCTCGACCTGCTCGCCGGCGACCGCCGAGACCGGCACGATCTGCGCCCACTCGATGCCCAGCTCCTTGCCGAGCAGGTCGATGGCGATGAGCTGCTCGGCGAGCGCCTTGGAGTCCACGAGGTCGGTCTTGGTGACCACCGCGATCTTGGGGGTGCGCTTGATCCCGGCGAGCTCCTTGGCGATGAACCGGTCGCCGGGGCCCAGCTTCTCGTTGGCGGGGAGGCAGAAGCCGATGACGTCGACCTCGGCCCAGGTGGTGCGCACGACGTCGTTCAGCCGCTCGCCGAGCAGCGTGCGCGGCTTGTGCAGCCCCGGTGTGTCCACCAGGATCAGCTGGGCCTCGGGGCGGTGCACGATGCCCCGGACCGTGTGCCGGGTGGTCTGCGGACGGTTCGAGGTGATCGCCACCTTCTTCCCGACCAGAGCGTTCGTGAGGGTGGACTTGCCGGCGTTGGGGCGGCCCACGAAGCAGGCGAAGCCGGCACGGTGGGCGGACTCGGCCGACTGCTCGGATGACAGGTTGCGAACGCTCATGGCCCCCATTCTCCCTGATTCACGAAGCACTGCCGTACACACGAGCGGCACGGCCCTCTCCGGTGAGCTCCCGGAAACCTCCACGCAATGAAACGTCACGGAAACACGGTCGTGCACAACCGGAAACGCGCGGCGGTGAACCTCTGACGAGCCCCCGCATCGTTGGAGACCCCGTGACTCTGGCCGCCCACGCGAACACCGGCGACACCGCCTGGCTGCTCGCCGCCACCGCCCTCGTCCTGCTGATGACCCCGGGCCTGGCCCTCTTCTACGGCGGCATGGTCCGCACGAAGAGCGTTCTCAACATGCTCATGATGAGCTTCGTGTCGATCGCGCTGGTCACCGTGGTGTGGCTGGCGGCCGGCTACTCCCTCGCCTTCGGCGACGACGTGGCCGGCGGTCTGATCGGCGGCCTGGAGCACGCCGGCATGGCGGGACTGGGTCCGGACAGCGTCCAGGGCACCGTCCCGACCCTCCTCTTCGCCGCCTTCCAGCTGACCTTCGCGATCATCACGGCCGCACTGATCAGCGGCGCGATCGCCGACCGGGCGAAATTCGGGGCATGGCTGGTCTTCGTGCCCGTCTGGGCGCTGCTGGTATACGTTCCCGTCGCCCACTGGGTCTGGGGGCCCGGCGGCTGGATCCTGCACCGGCTCGGCGCGCTGGACTTCGCCGGCGGACTCCCGGTCGAGATCACCTCCGGCGCCTCCGGTCTGGCGCTGTGCCTGGTCCTCGGCCCCCGCCTGGGCTTCAAGAAGGACGCGATGCGTCCGCACAACCTGCCCATGGTGATGCTGGGCGCGGGCCTGCTCTGGTTCGGCTGGTTCGGCTTCAACGCGGGCTCCGCCCTGGGCGCGAACGGCCTGGCGGCCGCCGCCTTCCTCGACACCCTCGCCGCGGGCTGCACCGGTCTGCTGGGCTGGCTGTTCGTCGAGCAGAAGCGCGACGGCCACCCGACGACGCTGGGCGCGGCCTCGGGAGCGGTCGCGGGCCTGGTGGCGATCACCCCGTCCTGCGGTTCGGTCTCGCTGCTCGGCGCGCTGGTCGTGGGCCTGGCGGCCGGCGTCGTCTGCTCGTACGCCGTGGGCTGGAAGTTCAAGCTGAACTACGACGACTCCCTCGACGTGGTCGGCGTGCACCTGGTCGGCGGCGTCATCGGCACGCTGCTGATCGGCGTCTTCGCGGTCGACACCATGACCGGCGGCGCAGAAGGCCTGCTCTACGGCGGCGGGCTCGCCCAGCTCGGCAGGCAGCTGGTCGCCGTGGCCGTCGTGGCGGCCTACGCGTTCACCGTGACGTTCGGCATCGGCAAGCTGCTCGACAGGGTGATCGGCCTGCGGGCGGACGAGGACCACGAGCACACCGGGCTGGACCTTACGGTGCACGCCGAGACGGCATACGATCACGGCGTCCTGGGCCACGGCGCCCCGGTCTCCGCGCACTCCGTCCTCTCCCCGCAGAAGGTCAAGCCACAGGCATGAAGCTCATCACCGCGATCGTCAAGCCCTACCGCCTCGACGAGGTCAAGACGGCCCTGCAGGAGCTCGGCGTGCACGGCCTGACCGTGACCGAGGCCAGCGGCTACGGCCGGCAGCGCGGCCACACCGAGGTGTACCGGGGCGCCGAGTACCAGGTCGACCTCGTGCCCAAGGTCCGCATCGAGGTCGTCGTCCAGGACGCCGACTCCGAGACCGTGATCGACGCGATCGTGCGCGCCGCGCACACCGGGAAGATCGGCGACGGGAAGGTGTGGGCGGTGCCGGTCGAGACGGTCGTGCGGGTGCGGACGGGTGAGCGGGGGCCGGACGCGCTCTAGCCTCCGGCGGTCCGGCCGAGTTTCGGCCGCGGGTGCGTGGGGGCCGGTCGCGCAGTTCCCCGCACCCTTTCAGGGCGCCTTCGTCGGCGCCTGATCAGCAGCCACGCCCCTGCTGCGATCGCAGCCGTCAGCAACGCCGTCACCAGCCACGGCACCGCCACGAAGGACGCGGTCGCCGACTCGCTCGTCTTCTCGGCGCTCGCCGTCAGCTTGACCCGCGTCCGGTCGAGCTGGGGGGCGTGGGTCCAGCGTTCGGTGAGGCGGACGCGCTGGCCCGGGAGCAGCTGGGAGGGGATCTTCTTCAGGTCCCGGGTCAGGAGCGTGCGGCCGAAGAGGCCGCTCGCGGTCAGCCGCACCTTCGGTTCCAGGGTGACGTTCCCCGTGTTGTGCAGGGTGTAGGAGATCGTCGCCGTGCTGTCGCCGAGGCCGGGGACCAGGGGCTGGTGGTGGCCGACATGGACGTTCTCGACGGCGAGGGCGGGCAGCGTGGGACCGCCGACCTGGAGGTAGACGCGGGCGCCGACCGCCCGCTGCACGCCGAGCGCGAGGGCGCCGCCGCCGTCGTCGACGCGTTCGTCGAGGGCGACGATCGCCCCGGGATGGTCGCCGGGTTCGGCGCCCTCGGGCACCTCGACGGTGAACGGCACGGTGACGGTCCTGCCGCCGGGGACGGTGACCCGGTCGCGCGCGAGCTTCGCCCACGCGCCCACGCCCCGCATCCGCTCGCCCCGCGACTTGACGGCGAACCCGCCGTCGCGTGCGGTGTTGTAGGCGTCGGCGGCGTACAGCCGGAACGTCAGGGGCCGGTCCGTCTTGTTGGCGACGACGACCTGGTCCTGGACGGTCTGGCCGGGATCGGCCGAGACGTAGAAGTACGGCCGCGCGGCGACGGCCGAGGAGACGGGATAGACCGACCAGCTGCCGTTGTCGGCGGCCTCGGCGGGCGCGGCGAACAGCAGACAGAGCAGGAACGGCAGGAGGAGGACGTACGGCTTGCGCATGGGTGCGGACCCCCGACGGACGGACTGCGACGGCTGGGGTGTGTCGCCCTGATCGGATGGCAGGAGCCCGCTGGGGCAGACCTGCCCCGCGGCTGCGGACCGACTGCACGACGGGCCTCAGGTGGACGGGCGGGTGCGGACCCCTGTGGGGTGGGCGCCCGGCCACCGGTGGAGATGATGCCTACGCTCAGGTCAGCGTGAGGGTCAGGACGCCGGCGTAGCTGCCCGCAGGCGTGAACGCCGGTACGTCGAGGGACAGTTGCGCGTCGGCGGTGAACTCGCCGCCGGTGGCCGTGCCGTCGGGCGTGGACGCCAGGGTCGCCCCCGAGGCGCCGACGGTGCCCGCCGAACCGGCCTGACAGGTGCTCGGGCTGCCCGCCTTGGTCGCGCACACGGGCGCCCAGCTCAGCTTGCCGGCGTCGATCTTGGCGCCGGGGCCGCTGAAGTCGGTGACCTTGCCGGTCAGGGACCAGCCCGCGGGACCGCCGCGGAAGTCCTTGACGGTGACGGTCTGCAGGGCTCCGGTCGAGGCGCCGCCCTGGCCGAACTGCACCGCGGACAGCTGGACGGAGTCCCCGGCCTGGGACATCGACAGCGTGCCGGCCCGGACCGTGGCGGTCACCTTCTGGCTGCCCGCCGGCACGGGCTGGTCGTCGAGCACGACGTACGCGACCGGCCCGGCGCCGAGGTCCGAGCTCCAGGCGCCGCCCTCGTACGCCACCACACCGGTCGTGGTGAGGTCGTTGACGACGAGCGAGCCCGAGATCCTGCCCTGGGCGTCCGCGGTCACGGTCGCCGTGTCCGCTGTCTGGGCGGAGGCGGAGCGCCCGGCCAGCGTGACCGACGCGCCCGCGGTGAAGCCGCTGCCGGTGACGGCCACGGCCGCGCCCGGACTGCCGGATGCCGAACCCAGCGAGATGGCACGGGTGTTGGCGGGCGGGTTGTCGGCCGCCGTGACCGTCTCCGACACCGGGGCCGGCGGGTTGGTCACCGTGCAGGGCGTGTCCAGTTCCAGGATGTAACTGGTGTGGATGTTGTAGTCGCCGGGCGAGAGGGTGATCGCGCCGGGCGTGGTGACGGTGAAGGAACCGGTCATCGAGAACGACGGGAAGACGCCCTTGCCGGGCACCGGTTCGTTCTTCTTCGGGCCCGTGACGGTGACGCTGCCGGTCTGCGCGCCCCCGAGGGCGACCTTGCCCGTCGGGGTCATGATGTCGGCCGGCAGGGCCAGGTCGGTGGGGTTGTTGGCGGCGGGTGTGATCACCGTGTAGGTGACCGCGACGGTGTCGCCGACCCGGGGACTGGCGTTGTCCACCGTGATCTTCGCGGTGGTGGTGCCGTCGATCGGCGGGAGGCCCGCGATCGCCGGCGGGATGCAGTGCGTGGGGAAGCTGACGTCGGTCGCGGCGCCGGCGGGACACGCCAGCGCCCCGCCCGCGGTGACCGCGAGCGCGGTGACCGCGAGCAGCGATGCCCAGCGCCGTCTTCGGGAACTTCGGGAACTTCGGGAACTTCGGGGTGAAGCCATGGTTGCCCCCTCCTCCGGGGAGTGCGGGCGCAGCGGCTCTTCTGCGCCCACAGGGGGCATTGAGATGCGGATCGCACGAGAAGTCAACAGAGACGGCGAGGCCAACTGATGAGCCGTCAGTTTTCTGCTGCAGCAGAAGAACTGACGGCCCGACGGCACTGTTCCCGGAAGTTGTCGATCAGAACGCGAACGGTCCGGGCGACTGGGGCCCGGAGGCCGTACAGGTGACGGTGATCCCGAAGACGACCATCCTCAGGGAGCCCTTGTAGAAGTCGAGGCGGTCACCGGCGGCGACGGTCCCGTTGAGCGGCCCGACCACGATCGGGGCGCCGGTGGCCATGGCGGGGTTCACGGTGCCGCTGAAGACCCGGGCGGCGCCGGTCGAGTTCGCCATGGTGAGCGTCGAGCTGATGCTGTTCGCGCCGATCGGGATCGGCGCGGTGATCGCGGTGGACGAGAGAGTGAGGGTGGCCGCGGTGCCGCTCTGGGTGGCCGTGAGGGTGGCGGCGCCGCCGCCGAAGAGACCGCAGTTCGCGGTCGTGGTCGCCGCCGTCGGCGTGACGGCGGCGGCGGAGGGCGCCAGCGCCAGCCCGGTGACCGCGAGGGTCCCGGCCAGCAGTGCCGCACCTGATCCGATTCGTTTGCCTCTCATGATGTTTCCGGCTCCTTCCCGGATGTGGGGAGACGGACGGCCGAGAACGGGACGGGTGGGTGCGGACACCGGTGCCGGTGGGGGGTGGATCTGACGGTCCGTCGGAAACTTACGGTCTCATTGACGCGGGACGGACCGGGTCACGGCAAGGCCGAATTCCGGCCTAGTTACGGCGCTCGGCCGGCGGCTGAGGGTCAGCCGGCGGAGAGGGTCAGCCGGACCGTCCCGTCCGGTGCGGCCAGCAGCACCGGCGTCCCCGGCCCGCCGAGATCCCGCACGGCGGCGAGATCGTCCTCGGCGGCCGCCTCCGACGTCGTCACCACCGCCGCAGCCTCCAGCGACCGCGCGCCGGAGGCCACCGCCATCGCCACCGCCGTGCGCAACGCGCTCAGCCGCAGGGACGGCAGCTCCACCGTCGCGGCGACGTACGTGCGTCCCGTGTCGTCGCGTACGGCGGCGCCCTCGGGCACACCGTTGCGGGCCCGCGCGGAACGGGCCAGGGTGACGATCTTGCGGTCCTCGGGGTCGAGCGCGTTGCTGTCGGTCATGCCCCGAGCATACGAAGAACCGGCCCGCCCGCCCGGACGAGGGGTAGGTCCTGCCGAACCGGGCGGCGCCGCGTCACGGCCGGTCCAGGCGCAGCCGTTCGCTGCGCGGCAGGCCCGCCACCACCAGGTCGTAGGAGTCCTCGATCAGCTCCCTGACCAGCCGGTCCGGGAGGCCGCCGTCCACCGTGACCGTGTTCCAGTGCCGTTTGTTCATGTGGTAGCCGGGGTCGATCAGGCCCGGGTGTTCGGCGCGCAGCCGGACCGCGTCCTCGGGGTCGCACTTGAGGTTGACCCTCAAGGGCCGCTCGCCGGTCCCGCTCAGCGCGAACATCTTGCCGAGGACCTTGAACACCGAGACCTCCGGCCGGAAGGGGAACTCCTCGGTGGCCTCGTTGAAGGACAGGCAGAAGGCGCGCAGTTGGTCGGGCGTCACGCGGGACTCGTCTCCTTCGCCGGCGGATCCGCCGGGTCCACCGGCTCCACCAGCACCGTCACGATCTTGTTGCGGCGGCCGGCCGCGGCCTCCGCCGTCAGCCGCAGCTTGCGCCCGTCTGGCAGTTCGACACCGGAGGAGGCGCCGGCGATGGGCACCCGGCCCAGGGCCTTGGCGAGCAGCCCGCCGACGGTCTCCACGTCCTCGTCGTCGTACTCCTCCAGGCCGTACAGCTCGCCCAGGTCGGTGATGTCGAGACGGGCGGTGACCCGGTAGCGGTCGTCGCCGAGCTCCTCCACGGGCGGCAGCTCGCGGTCGTACTCGTCGGTGATCTCGCCGACGATCTCCTCCAGGATGTCCTCGATGGTCACGATCCCGGCCGTGCCGCCGTACTCGTCGATCACGACGGCGACGTGGTTGCGGTCCCGCTGCATCTCGCGCAGCAGGTCGCCGGCGTTCTTGGTGTCGGGCACGAACACGGCGGGCCGCATGGCCGTCGACACGAGTTCGCCCTCGGCGTCCCGGCTGATGTGCGTCTTGCGGACCAGGTCCTTCAGATACACGATGCCGACGATGTCGTCCTCGTTCTCGCCGGTCACGGGTATGCGGGAGAAGCCCGAGCGCAGGGCGAGGGTGAGGGCCTGGCGGATGGTCTTGTAGCGCTCGATGACGACGAGGTCGGTCCGCGGGACCATGACCTCCCGGACGAGGGTGTCGCCCAGTTCGAAGACCGAGTGCACCATGCGGCGCTCGTCGTCCTCGATCAGCGACTCCTTCTCGGCGAGGTCGACCAGCGCGCGCAGCTCCGCCTCGGAGGCGAAGGGGCCGCGGCGGAAGCCCTTGCCGGGCGTCAGCGCGTTGCCGATGAGGATCAGCAGCGACGGGATAGGGCCCATGATCCGGGCCAGCGGGAGCAGCACGTACGCGGCCGCCGTCGCGGTGTTCAGCGGGTGCTGGCGACCGATGGTCCGCGGGGACACGCCGACGGCGACGTACGAGACGAGGACCATCACGCCGATCGCCGCCAACAGCGCGGGGGTCGTGCCGTCGATCTGCCGCAGACACGCGTAGGTGACCAGCGCGGCGGCGGCCATCTCGCAGGCCACCCGTACCAGCAGCGCCACGTTGAGGTAGCGGGTGGGGTCGGCGGCGATCTGCGCGAGCTTGGCGCTGCCCCGCCGCCCGGAACGCACGGCCTCCTCGGCGCGGAAGCTGGAGACGCGCGCGAGGCCCGCCTCCGCGCAGGCGGCGAGCCAGGCGACGACGACCAGGGCGATCGCGCCGGCGACGAGCGTGGGACTCATGAGACGGTCGGGGCCGGCGAGGGGCCGGTCAGGCCCTTCTCCGCACGCCAGCCGTCCACGATGGCGGCCTGCAGACCGAACATCTCGGCCTTCTCGTCGGGCTCCTCGTGGTCGTACCCCAGCAGGTGCAGCACCCCGTGGACGGTGAGCAGCTGGAGCTCCTCGTCCATGGAGTGCCGCGTCGGCGCCTCCGTGCCCTGCCGGGCGGCGACCTCGGGACACAGCACGATGTCGCCGAGGAGGCCCTGCGGCGGCTCGTCGTCGTCCTTCGACGGGGGCCGCAGCTCGTCCATCGGGAAGGACATGACATCCGTGGGGCCGGGCAGGTCCATCCACTGGATGTGCAACTGCTCCATGGCGTCGGCGTCCACGACGATCACCGAGAGCTCGGAGAGCGGGTGGATGCGCATCCGCGCGAGCGCGTAGCGGGCGACATCGAGGATCGCCTGCTCGTCGACCTCGGTTCCGGACTCGTTGTTGACGTCGATCGACATGGTGCTGGTTTGTCTACTTCCGCTTGTTGCGGCCGCCCTTGTGGGTGCCGTTCTCCGTACCGTTATCGCTGTCGTACTTCTCGTACGCGTCGACGATACGGCCGACCAGCTTGTGCCGGACGACGTCCTGGGACGACAGGCGGGAGAAGTACACGTCGTCGAGGCCTTCGAGGATGTCCTGAACCTGCCGCAGACCCGACTTGGTGCCGCCCGGCAGGTCGACCTGCGTCACGTCACCCGTGATCACGATCTTCGAGTCGAAGCCGAGCCGGGTGAGGAACATCTTCATCTGCTCGGGACTCGTGTTCTGGGCCTCGTCCAGGATGATGAAAGCATCATTGAGCGTGCGACCCCTCATGTACGCCAGCGGCGCGACCTCGATCGTTCCCGCGGCCATCAGCTTCGGGATCGAGTCCGGGTCCAGCATGTCGTGCAGGGCGTCGTACAGGGGGCGCAGGTAGGGGTCGATCTTCTCGTAGAGGGTGCCGGGCAGGAAGCCCAGGCGCTCGCCGGCCTCGACCGCCGGGCGGGTCAGGATGATGCGGTTGACCTGCTTGGACTGCAGGGCCTGGACCGCCTTGGCCATGGCCAGGTAGGTCTTGCCGGTGCCCGCGGGGCCGATGCCGAAGACGATCGTGTGCTTGTCGATCGCGTCGACGTACCGCTTCTGGTTGAGGGTCTTGGGTCTGATGGTGCGGCCGCGCGAGGACAGGATGTTCTGCGTGAGAACCTCGGCCGGGGTCTCCTGGCCGTCGTTCGTCCCGTTCTCACTCGCCCGCAGCATGGCGATCGAGCGTTCCACTGCGTCCTCCGTCATCGGCTGCCCGGTGCGGAGCACCAGCATCATCTCGTCGAACAGGCGCTGGATGAGGACGACTTCCCGTGGGTCGCCCGTCGCGCTGATCTCATTGCCCCGGACGTGGATGTCGGCCGCCGGGAAGGCCGTCTCGATCACGCGCAGAAGGGAGTCGCCGGATCCCAGCACGGTCACCATGGGGTGCTGGGCGGGAACGGTGAACTGTGCTCTCGCCTTGCCCTGCGCGGGCGTCTGAGCTGCAGGTGTCTCAGTCATAGACCGGCCCGAGGGCCTTTACGTCCTCCCGGATGCGTCTCGCCTGCCACGAGGGCGGCCTGGCGAGTTCAAGAGTACGCCAGGGCGCTGACAACGCCCTAGCGGTTTTGTCATGCCCAGGCGACTATGCCGAACGGCCGAAACCGATCGTCGGAACGGCCCTGCGCAGCGGCCACGGGGCGGCCTCCTCCGCCTCCGGGAGCAGCGCCGGCAGCAGCCTGTCCAGGAACGCGTACCGGTGCAGTGCCTCGGGGTCCTGGCCCTGCACCGACTGGACCTTGCGCCACCAGGCGGCGATCTCGGACCAGCCGGGGGCGGAGAGCGAGCCGCCGAACTCCTGGACGGAGAGGGCGGCGGTGAGGCCGGCGAAGGCGAGCCGGTCGGCGAGCGGCCACTCCGCCAGGGTGCCGGCGACGAAGCCGGCCACGAAGACGTCCCCGGCGCCGGTGGGGTCGAGGGCCTCCACGGCGATGGCCGGGACCTCGGCGGACTCGCCGGTCCGCCGGTCGACCGCGTACGCGCCCTCCGCACCGAGGGTGACGACCGCGAGCGGCACGTGCTCGGTGAGGGCGTGGGCGGCGGCGCGGGGGCAGTCGGCGCCGGTGTAGCGCATGGCCTCCTCCGCGTTCGGCAGGAAGGCCTCGCAGTGCTCCAGGTCGGCGAGGCCGGCCAGGTCCCAGGCGCCGGTGTCGTCCCAGCCGACGTCGGCGAAGACACGGGTGCCCCGGCTCGCGGCCTGGGCGATCCAGGGGGCGCGTCTGCCGGGGGTGAGGGAGGCGACGGCGGCGCGGGCGTGCGGCGGGAACTCGGGCGCCGGCTCCTCGGGGGGCGGCTCGTGGCCGTGCGAGACCATGGTGCGCTCCCCCTCGTACGCCATGGAGACGGTGACCGAGGAGTGCCAGCCGGGGACCGTGCGCGAGGTGCTGAGGTCGATGCCCTCGCCGTGTTCGAGCGCGTCCCAGCAGTACTCGCCGTAGTGGTCGTCGCCGAAGGCTGCGGCCAGCGAGGTGCGCAGGCCGAGGCGGGCGAGCGCGGTGGCCATGTTGGCGACGCCGCCGGGGCTGGACCCCATGCCGCGCGCCCAGGACTCGGTCCCGCGCACCGGGGCCGAGTCGAGCCCGGTGAAGACGATGTCGAGGAAGACGTCCCCGGTGAGGTAGACGTCCCAGGGCGGATCGTCGGGGGCGCGCCGGGCGGCCAGCGGGTCGACCCGGGCGGCCGGGCGGTTCTGGCCGGTGTGGCGGTGGTGTCCCTCTCCGACGGACGCGTATGACGCGGTCACGGTGCGCTCCCTGACGTGGTGCCGATCTGGCCAGTGTGCACCACGCCACCGACGGCGGCGGTGCGTCACGCCGGGTGCGCCGCGCCGGGCGGGCCGGGTCCGTCGGCGTCGGGCCGGGCGTCCACGGGGAGCGTCAGGACCGACCGCTGCGGTGGTCACGCCGGGTGCGCCCTGCCGGGCGGGCCGGGTCCGTCGGCGTCGGGCCGGGCGTCCACGGAGAGCGTCAGGACCGACGGCTGCGGTGGTCACGCCGGGTGCGCCCTGCCGGGCAGGCCGGGTCGGGCCGGGCCCGTCGGCGTCGGGCCCGGCGTCACGGAGAGCGTCAGGGTGAGGGTGGGCGCCGGCCGGTCACCAGCGGGGGACGGACGGCGTGACCCACCCCGGTTCCGCGACGCGCATGGCGACCGCGTCGTCGCGCTCGCGCAGCGATCCGTCGTCGTCCAGCCAGCGCCGGTGGAGGAAGTCCAGTCTGTCCCGGTCGAGTTCGACGCCGAGGCCGGGCGTGTCGGAGACGGCGACCTTGCCGTCGACGAAGGCGAGCCGCTCGGTGAGGACGTCCTCGGACTGCCAGGGATAGTGGGAGTCGCAGGCGTGGTGGAGGTTCGGGACGGTGGAGGCGACGTGGGTCATCGCCGCCAGGGAGATCCCGAGGTGGGTGTTGGAGTGCATGGAGACCCCGACGCCGAAGGTGCGGCAGACGGCGGCCAGTTCGCGGGTGTTGCGCAGGCCGCCCCAGTAGTGGTGGTCGCACAGGACGACCTGGACGGCGTCGCGCGCGAAGGCCTCCTCGATCTCGGCGAACGTGGTCACGCACATGTTGGTGGCGAGCGGCACGTCGGTCCGCGCGGCGACCTCGGCCATGGCGGAGGTGCCGAGGGCGGGGTCCTCCAGGTATTCGAGGAGGCCGCCGATCTCGCGGGCGACCTTCAGCGAGGTGGGCACGGACCAGGCGCCGTTGGGGTCGAGCCGCAGGGGACGGCCGGGGAACGCCTCGGCGAGGGCCCGTACGGCGGCGATCTCCTCGTCGGGCGGGAAGACCCCGCCCTTGAGCTTGAAGGAGGTGAAGCCGTAGCGCTCCGTGAAGCGGCGGGCCTGCTCGACGACTCCGGCCGGGTCGAGGGCGGCGCCCCAGTCGTCCTTCTCGGCGGGCACGCCCGCGGGGTGGCCGGCCCACTTGTAGAAGAGGTAGGCGCTGTACTCGACGGCGTCGCGCACCTTGCCGCCGAGCAGCGCGTGCACGGGCAGGCCGAGCGCCTTGCCGAGGGCGTCGAGGCAGGCGACCTCGAAGGCGGAGACGACCGACAGGCGCAGTTTGTCGGCGGTCTGGACGCCGCGCAGTCCGCCCACGTCCACCTGGGCGGAGATCCGGGATCCGTCGACGGCGACGTCGTCGGCGATGGTGAACAGGGCGTTCAGGTCGCTGATCCGGCGGCCGGTCAGCCGGTTCGCGAGCGGGCGGGCGAGTTCCAGGTACTTGGTGTCGCCGTAGGTCTCGCCGACACCGGTGATCCCGTCCGCCGTCTCGATCTCCACGATGAGCCGGGGGGTGTACGGCTGGTGCACGCCCTGGGTGTTGAGCAGGGGCGGGTCGGCGACCAGGATCGGGGTCAGGCGGACGTCCGTGATCGTCAGGTCGGGGTTCACAGGGCGGCTCCCACGAGGTCGAGGCCGGCGGTCAGGAGGGTCGTGAGCTCGGCCAGGTCTGCGGGCGAGGGCTCGGTGAGCGGGGCGCGGACCGGTCCGACCGGGCGGCCGCGCAGCCGGGCCGCCGCCTTCACCAGGGACACGGCGTAGCCCGGCACGCGGTCGCGGAGCTCGACGAGCGGAACGTAGAAGTCGCGCAGCAGCCGGTGCACCGTCGGGTCGTCGCCGTCGCGCAGGGCGGCGAAGAAGGCGTCCGCGATCTCGGGGGCGAAGGCGTGGACGGCGGAGGAGTAGGCGGGGACGCCGACGGTGGCGTAGGCGCGGGCCTGGATCTCGGCGGTGGCGGCGCCGTTGAAGAAGAGGAAGTCCTCGGGCGCGGCGAGGGTGAGGCGC
This sequence comes from Streptomyces sp. NPDC058291, assembly GCF_042880855.1. Classification (NCBI taxonomy): domain Bacteria; kingdom Bacillati; phylum Actinomycetota; class Actinomycetes; order Kitasatosporales; family Streptomycetaceae; genus Streptomyces; species Streptomyces sp. NPDC058291. The sequence goes on along the minus strand of NZ_JBHVYK010000004.1, from coordinate 159,890 downwards.
TGGAGGCGGTCGAGGTCGCTGTGGCCGTCCTTGAGGCCGATGACGTTCGGGATGCGGGCGATGCGCCGCAAGGACGCCGCTGTCAGGGCGACCTGGCCGCGCTGGTAGGCGATCAGCGGCAGCCGGGTGCGGGCGGCGATCTGTTCCAGCTGGGCGACCAGGCCGTCCTGCGGTGCGGCGACGAGGTAGTGCGGCAGGACGAGGAGGGCGTCGGCGCCGGCCTGTTCGGCGATGCGGGCGAAGCGGGCGGCCTGGGCCCAGCCGTAGCCGACGCCGGCGACGACGGGCAGGCGGCCGGCGGCCTCCTCGACGGCGATCGTCACGGTCCGCCGGTACTCGTCCTCGTCGAGGGAGAAGAACTCGCCGGTGCCGCAGGCGGGGAAGACGGCGCCGGGGGCGGTGGCGATCTGGGCCGCGACATGGGCGCGGAAGCCGTCGGGGTCGAGGGAGCCGTCGTCGTGGAAGCTGGTGAGCGGGAAGGACAGCACGCCCTGGGCCATCCCCTCCCTCAGGCGTCGGACCGTGTCCCGGACGGTGCTCCCGGCCGGGTCTTCTTCGAGGCTCACCCTCGCTATCTCCCTATGTAGACGACATCCATGTATGAAGATGGAGGTTAGATACACGAACGCCGCCCGTCAATGTCACCGGCCCGGCCCTTACGATCGGCTCATGTCGGAGACAGGGGGCGTCCGCGAGGTGAAGTCCGCGGCGCGCACGGTCGAGCTGCTGGAACTGCTCGCGGCGCGCGCTGACCGGCCGGCCCGGCTGCAGGAGCTGGCCGACGAGCTGAAGGTCCCGCGCAGCTCGATGTACGCGCTGCTGCAGACCCTGATCGGCCGGGGCTGGGTGCGCACGGACGTCACCGGGTCCCTCTACGGCATCGGCATCCACGCCCTGCTGACCGGCACGAGCTACCTCGACTCCGACCCGCGCGTCCGGTTGGTGCGCCCCTACCTCGACGAGGCGTCCGAGGCGCTGGGCGAGACGATCCACCTGGGGCGGCTGGACGGCCGCGGAGTGGCGTACCTGGCGACGCGCGAGTCGCACGAATACCTGCGCACCATCAGCCGGGTGGGACGGCGGCTCCCGGCGCACGTCGGCGCGCTCGGCAAGGCCCTGCTGGCGCAACGGCCGGACGAGGAACTGCCCGAGGGCCCGTACGAGGCGTTCACCCCGCACTCCCTCACCAGCCGCCGGGCCCTGCTGGCCGACCTCGCCGGGGTGCGGGCGCGCGGGCACTCCGTGGACCGTGAGGAGGGCGTCCTCGGCATCGTGGGCTTCGGCTTCGCCCTGCGCTACGACGTCCCCGCCCAGGACGCGATCAGCTGCTCGGTGCCGGTGGCCCGGCTGACCCCGGAGCACGAGGCGAGGATCGTCGCGGTGATGCGGGAGATCAGGGTCCGGATCGAGGCCGCGGCACCCCGCTCCGGCGGCGGCCCCGACTGGCGTTAGCGCGCACCTCTACCCGGCTTTCCCGGCTCCAAACGCCGAGTGATCCGGATCACCCGCCCCGGGCTTCTTCTCGCACCACGTGCTTGATACAAATGGCCCGCGCGTTCCTGTCCGTCGACGGTCGGCGCCCAACCCCCTTCTCGAGCCGCCCCTTTCGCACGCCCTGGAACGCCCGTGTCCGCCCCTCGCCCCACCGTGCCCTGGCCCGTCGTCGCCCTTTTCGCGGCCGGCTACCTCGCCCCCTATCTGCTGCCGACCGTGGTCGGCCGGCTGGACGCCGGACTCCCGCTGTCCGCCACCCGGGCCGGCGCCGTCGGCAGCGCGCTGCTGCTCGGCTCGGCCTGCGCCGGTTTCCTGCTCGCCTCCCGCGTGGAGCGGATCGGCGCCCGCCGGCTCGCCCGCCTCGGACTGGCCCTCGCCGTCCTCGGCTACGGCGGCGCCGCCCTCGCCGGTGACGTGCCGGCCGTGGTGGCGGGCGCTGTCCTCGGCGGCCTGGGCTCCGGCGCCGTCACCACGGTCGCCGCCACCCGGATCGCCGCCCAGCCCGACCCGCACCGCACCTCGACGCTGGGCCTGCTCGCGGTCTCCGCGCTCGCGGGCGCCGTGTACCTGACGGTCCCGCACCTGGGCGCGGGGCACGGGCAGCCGCTGGCCGCGATCGCGCTCACCGCGCTGGCGGTGTGGCCGCTGACCGGCCGGCTGCCCGACCGCACCGCGACCGCGCGCCCCCGCGCCGAGGACCGCGACCCGCTTCCCCACCTGCGCTCGGGCCTCGTCCTGGCCGCCGCGATGCCCTGCTGGTCCCTGGTCCAGAACTCCCTGTGGGGCGTCAGCGGACGCATCGGCCTGACCCAGGCCCGGCTGTCCGAGGCCGCCGTCGGCGTCGTCTTCGCGGTGGCCCTGGGAGCCGGGCTCATGGGTGTGCTGGGCGCGAGCGCGCTCGGGGCGCGACTGGGGCGGGCGGCGCCCGTCGGCGTCGGGACCGTGCTGATCGCGGTGTGCGTCGTCGCCAGCGCGTCGGCGACCGGGCCGGTGAGCTTCGCGGCCGGCGAGATCGCCTGGAACGCCCTGTACCCGATCGTGCTGTCGTACCTGATCGGGCTGGCCGCCTCGCTCGACCGGCGCGGCCGCTGGGCGGTGCTCGTCGGATCGGCGTCCTCGCTCGGGACGGCGGCCGGGCCGCTGACCGGGAGCGTGCTCTGCGCGCGGGCCGGGTTCCCGGTGATGGGCATGGTGCTGGGGGCGGGACTGCTCGTCGTCGCCGTGCCGATGACGGCCGTCGCCCTGCACACGGGCGGACGTGCGCTGGGCACGGGCGGACGTCCCTCGCTCACGGGCGGGGTCCGCCGGCGGGGCGGCGCCGCCGCGCAGCAGCCGGTCGCGGTGGTCGAGATCCCGGTGCAGGCCCCCGCCCCGCCCGTCCAGGGCGCGTACGACACGGCGGGTCCCCGGCCCGCGGGCGTCGCGCCCGGGCCGGGGCCGGGAAACTGACGGCGGACTCCGGTCGGGGCCCGGTCAGAAGGTGTAGGCGTCCACCTCGGCGAGACACCGCGCCCGGCGCTCCTCGTCGTCCTCCAGGAAGGAGGCGACGAAGGAGTTGCGGGCCAGCTCGCGCAGCCGCTCCTCGTCCAGGCCGAGGCTCTTGCCCACGGCGTCGAAGTTGTCGCCGACGTAACCGCCGAAGTAGGCGGGGTCGTCGGAGTTGACGGTGCAGACCAGCCCCGCGTCGAGCATGGCCGGCAGCGGGTGGTCGGCGAGGGCGTCGACGGTGCGCAGCCGCACGTTGGACAGCGGGCACAGGGTCAGCGGGATCCGCTCCCGCACCAGCCGCTCCACCAGCGCCGGGTCCTCCATGCACCGCAGCCCGTGGTCGACGCGCTCGACGCCGAGGACGTCCAGGGCCTCGGTGATGTACTCCGGAGGTCCCTCCTCACCGGCGTGTGCCACGCGCCGCAGCCCGAGCGCGGCCGCGGCCTCGTACACCGCGCGGAACTTCACCGGCGGGTGCCCGACCTCGGCGGAGTCCAGGCCGATGCCGATGATCCGGTCGAGGTAGGGCTTGGCCGCGTCCAGCGTCCGCAGGGCCGACTCCGCCGACTCGTCGCGCAGGAAGCAGAGGATCAGCCGGGCGGAGACCCCGTGGACGGCCTCGCTGTCGCCCAGCGCACGCCACAACCCGTCCACGACCGTGCCCATGCTCACACCCCGGGCGAGGTGCGCCTGCGGGTCGAAGAAGATCTCCGCATGCCGCACACCCTGGGCGGCCGCGCGGGCGAGATAGGCGTTCGCGAGATCCTCGAAGTCCCGTTCGGTGCGCAGGACCGCCATCAGCTCGTAGTACAGGTTCAGGAAGGACTGCAGGTCCTCGAACCGGTACGCCTCGCGGAGCGCCTCCGTGTCGGCGTACGGCAGCCGGACCCCGTTGCGGGCGGCCAGCTCGAAAGCCAGCTCGGGCTCCAGGGTGCCTTCGATGTGCAGGTGAAGTTCAGCTTTGGGGAGGGGCATCAAAGCATCGTACGACCGCTTCAGCGTCGTTTCGGAACCGGCACCCGTTGCAGGTCGTGCGCCACGGTCAGCTCGCCCTCGAAGCCGGCGGCCCGCGCCTGCCGCTCGAACTCCTCGGGGTCGGAGTACCGCTGGCTGAAGTGGGTGAGGACCAGATGCCGCACGCCCGCCTCCCGCGCCGCCCGCGCGGCCTGACCCGCGGTCAGATGCCCGTGGTCGACGGCGAGCCGCTCGTCCTCGTCGAGGAAGGTCGACTCGATGACGAGCAGGTCGGCGCCCTCGGCGAGCGCGTGCACCCCCTCGCACAGCCGGGTGTCCATGACGAACGCGAACCGCTGTCCGCGCCGCACCTCGCTGACGTCGTCCAGCGACACCCCGCCGAGGGAGCCCTCCCGCTGGATCCGCCCCACGTCCGGCCCTCGCACACCGTGCGCGGCCAGCAGCTCGGGCAGGATGCGGCGGCCGTCGGGCTCGATGATCCGGTAGCCGTAGGACTCCACCGGGTGCGAGAGCAGGGCGGCTTCCAGACGGTAGGAGGCGGCGGTGGCGAGGACCCCGTCCGCGTCGACGGGGGCCTCGGTGACGCCGACGGTCTCGCGGTAGGCGGTGGAGTAGCGCAACCGGTCGAAGAAGCGCTGCCCGGAGCGCGGGTAGTGCGCGGTGACCGGATGCGGGACCTGGTCGAGGTTGATCCGCTGGATGACGCCGGCCAGGCCGAGGGAGTGGTCCCCGTGGAAGTGGGTGACGCAGATCCGGTCGATGTCGTGCGCGGCGACCCCGGCCCGCACCATCTGGCGCTGGGTGCCCTCGCCCGGGTCGAAGAGGACGCCTTCGCCGTCCCAGCGCAGGAAGTAGCCGTTGTGGTTGCGGTGCCGGGTGGGGACCTGGCTGGCGGTGCCGAGGACCACCAGTTCGCGTACGGACACGACGGCCTAGCCGGGGGGCCAGTGCAGACCGCGGCCGCCGAGGACGTGCGCGTGGGCGTGCCAGACCGTCTGCCCGGCGCCGGCGCCGGTGTTGAAGACGATGCGGTAGCTCTCCAGCTTCTCCTCCTCCGCGACCACCCGCGTCTCGCGCAGGACGTCGGCGGCGAGCTCCGGCGCGCCGGCGGCCAGGGCGGCGGCGTCCTGGTAGTGCGCCTTCGGGATCACCAGGACGTGGGTGGGCGCCTGCGGGTTGATGTCCCGGAAGGCGACGGTCGTCGCGGTCTCCCGCACGATCGTCGCGGGGATCGTGCCCGAGACGACCTTGCAGAACAGGCAGTCGTCCTGCGGTTCCCCTGCCATGCGGTTCTCCTTCTGGCCGGTGATCTCTTGCGGGGCATCGTAACCAAGGCCCCCGCCCGCCGGCTCCGCCGCCTCACGGCAGAACGGGCGGCGTCTTCGCCGGCGTCTCCTGCAGCGCGGCCAGGGCCAGCGAGATCGCCTCGTCCAGCTGGACGTCCCGCCCGGCCGCGTGGTCCTGTGGCGCGCAGACCACCTCGACGTCCGGATCGACGCCGTGGTTCTCCACGCCCCACCCGTAGCCCTCCAGCCAGATCGCGTACTTGGGCTGGGTGACGAGCGTCCCGTCGACCAGCCGGTAGCGGCTGTCGATCCCGACCGTCCCGCCCCAGGTGCGCGTGCCCACCACCGGCCCGATCCCGAGCGCCTTGATCGCCGCGTTGACGATGTCCCCGTCGGACCCGGAGAACTCGTTGGCGACGGCGACGACGGGTCCCCGGGGCGCGTCCTCCGGATAGCTGGACGCCCGCACGCCGCGCGGCACGTCCCAGCCGACGATCCGCCGGGCCAGCTTCTCCACGACGAGCTGGGAGGTGTGCCCGCCCCGGTTCTCCCGCACGTCCACGATCAGCCCCTCGCGCGCGACCTCGACCCGCAGGTCCCGGTGGATCTGGGCCCACCCCGGCGCCTGCATGTCGGGCACGTGCAGATACCCCAGCCGCCCGCCCGAGGCCTCGTGCACGTACGCCCGCCGGTCCGCGACCCACGCGTGGTAGCGCAGCGCCTCCTCGTCCGCGACGGGCACGACGACGGCATGCCGGGGCTCGCCCCCGCCGGACGGCGAGATCGTCAGCTCGACGACCTTGCCCGCGGCGCCGACGAGCAGCGGGCCGGGCCCGGTGACCGGGTCGACGGGCTGTCCGCCGACGGCGAGGATCGCGTCGCCGGCCCGCACCGCCACGCCGGGCGCGGCGAGCGGGGAGCGGGCGTCGGGGTCGGAGGTCTCCGAGGGCAGGACGCGGTCGATGCGCCAGCTGCCGTCCTCGTGACGGGAGACGTCCGCGCCCAGCAGTCCCTGCCGGGCGCCCCGGCGGTGGCCGCCGCGCGGCACGACGTAGGCGTGCGAGGTGCCGAGCTCGCCGTGCACCTCCCAGAGCAGGTCGACGAGGTCGTCGTGGGTCGCGACCCGCTCCAGCACGGGCCGGTAGCGGTCGAGGACGCCGTCCCAGTCGACGCCGCCGAGATCCGGCCGCCAGAAGTTGTCCCGCATGATGCGGCCGTTCTCGTCGTACATCTGCCGCCACTCGGCGGCGGGGTCGACGACCCGGCGGATCCGGCCGAGGTCGACGGTGACGTTGCCGTCGCCGTCCTCGTCGCCGGAGGCGCGGCGGTCGCTGGGCACGACCTTGAGCTTGCCGTCGGTCCACAGCAGCAGCCGCTTGCCGTCCCCGCTGACCTCGAAGCCGTCGGCGTCGGCGGCGAGGTGCTCGAAGCGCTGCTGGGCGAGGTCGTAGCGCTCCAGCTCGGTGTGCGGGTCCGGGTCGTCCGGGGTGGCCCGGGAGGCGCCGAGAACGCCGCGGACCGGGTGCCGCAGCCAGAGGACGCCGTCCTTGGCCGCCGCGAGCCCCGAGTACCGGCCCGCCTCGACCGGGAAGGGGACTATCCGGTCGGCGAGGCCTTCGAGGTCGATGCGGGTGGTCGGGATGCCCTCGCTGTCGGGCGTCTCCTCCTTGTCGGGCGCCTCGAACGGCCTGCCGTGCCGCTGCGGGCCGAAGGGGGACGGGGTGGTCGCCGCGAGGGTGATGAGGTGCGGGCGGGCGCCGGCCACGAAGGAGAGGTCGAAGACGTGCTGGTCGTAGACCGGGTCGAAGGCGCGGGTGGAGAGGAACGCGAGGTGCTTGCCGTCGAGGGTGAACGCGGGCGCGTAGTCCCGGAAGCGCAGCGGGGTGGCCTCGGTGACCGACAGGTCGGTGACGTTGGCGAGCTTGAGCTGGCTGAGCGGGCGCGGACCGGGGTGGGACCAGGCCAGCCAGGCCGAGTCGGGCGAGAAGACCAGGTCGGACACCTCGCCGTCGGGGCTGGCGTCGACCTCCCGGACCTCGCCGGTCTCCCGCTCGACGAGCAGCAGCCGCCCGTCGTGCGCGGCGACGGCGGCCCGGCTGCCGTCGGGCGCCATCGCGAGCTCCAGGACCCGGCCGAGGCGTCCGGCGGCGAGCCGGCGCGGGGTGGCGCCCGGGGCCCGGCCGGTGGCGGGGGCGAACTCCAGCGCGTCCTCGCCCTCCGCGTCCGTGACCCAGACCGCCCACTCCTCGCCCTCGGTGCGGAAGGCGCGCGGCAGCCGGGCGCGCACGCCCGGCTGCGCGGCGAGCACCCGGGCGGGCCCGGAGCGGTGGGTGATCCAGTGGACGGCCCCGCGCACCTCCACGACGCTGCCGCGCGCGGTGTGGTCGGGGGCGGCCCCGCCCAGCCAGTGCGAGGCGGCGACCGGATGGGGGCGGCGGTCGGCGCGCTGGCCGCCGAGGCGGACGTCGAGGCGGCGCGGTTCGGCGCCGTCGAGGTCGTCGAGCAGCCACAGCTCGCCCGCGGACATGTACACGATGCGGGCGCCGTCGCCGGCGGCCTGGCGGGCGTAGAAGCCTCCCCCGTCCGGGGTGTGCCGGCGCAGGTCGGAGCCGTCGGCGAGGGACGAGTACAGCGCGCCGACGCCCTCGTGGTCGGAGAGGAACGCGATCCGGTCGCCCGCCCACACCGGGTACTCGATGTTGCCGTCGAGGTCCTCGTGGAGCCGGACGAACTCCCCGTCGCCGTCCCGGTCGATCCACAGCTTGCCCGCCGTGCCGCCCCGGTAGCGCTTCCAGTGGGCGGCCTCGCGGCCCATCGGCGCGGACAGCAGCACGGTGTGCGGACCGTGGGCGACGGCTCCGACCGGCCCGTAGGGCAGGGTCTTCGCGGGCCCGCCGTCGACGGGGACGGCGCGGGCCCAGGTGCGGCGCAGGGTGGCCTGGTCATGGCTGCTCACGGCCAGGACCCGGCCGTCCGGCGTCCAGCCGCGCACCCGGGTCTGCCAGCTCCCCCAGTACGTCAGCCGGGTCGAGGGGCCGCCGTCGACGGGGGCGATGTGCACCTCGGGGGCGCCGTCGCGGGTCGAGGTCCAGGCGACGGTGGCGCCGTCGGGCGAGATGCGCGGCAGGGAGACCGGCGCGTTGTCGGCGCTGACCCGCCAGGCGCGGCCGCCGTCGAGCGGCGCGAGCCACACGTCGTCCTCGGCGGCGAAGGTCACCCACTCGCCGTGCAGGTGCGGGAATCGGAGATACGCGGCAGGCGTCGCGGACTGGGTCACCGCATCACTGTAGGCAACGGCGGGGCGGCTGGTCAGGGGTTTCGATCACTTCCCCGCGCCGCCCGCGTGCACGGTCTCGGTGACGGTCACGGTCACGGTGACCGTCGGCCGGGCGCCGGGGCGCGCCGAGCCGGCCGTCCCGCCGGGCGACGGGGCCACCGGCGACGGCGTCGCGGATCCGCAGTCGCCGAGCCCGCTCACCCGGAACAGCTGTTTCCTGCCCACGACGGCGGCCAGATCTCCGCGCACGCAGGCTCCGTCGACCGCCCGGGCGACCTTCCCGGTGACGGTGATGTCCCGGCCGTCGCCGGTCCTGCCCCGGCAGTCGACGGAGGCGGCGGCACCTGACCGGCCCTGCTCCTCGTACCGGGCCGTGCAGGTCAGCCAGCGCACGTTCACGTCCCGCCGCTGGATCTCCGCGGTCGCCGCCTCGTCGGCGGTGTACGCGATCGACATGCTGCTCAGCCCGCCCGGCTCGCACGCCACGACGCCCAGCGCGGCCACGGCCGCCGCCGGAAGAACCCACATACGCCTCAAAGCCCCCATGCAGGGCAGCGTGCCACCCCGGCAGGCGGTCCGGTAGCCCGCATGCGGTCACGTTCCGCGCGGGACGCCGTCGCCGGCGGTCGGGGCCGCGGTGAGGCTCAGCCGCGCAGCAGGAGCCACTGCTGAAGCTCCACCAGGTTGCCCTCGGGGTCCTTGAGGTGGGCGACCCGCATCCGGTCGGTCATCGGCGCCGGGCCCTGCAGCAGGACCGCGCCCCGGGCGGTGACCCGCGCGCAGTACGCGTCCAGGTCGTCGACGCGCAGCACCACCAGGGAGCGGTGCCCGCTCGCCGCGTCGCCGAGTTCGCCGAGGATCTCGGCCATCATCGCCCGGTCCTGCAGGGCGATGCCGGCCGAGCCGGCGGCGAAGCTGAACTTCTCGTACGGCCCGTCCGTCGCGCCCGACTGCGGCTTGAGGCCGAGCACGTCGGCGTAGAAGCGATAGCAGGCGGCGAAGTCGGTGACGAGCAGCCGGACTTGGGCGAGTTCCACGGTGTCCCCCAGGGGTCAGGACCAGCGGCCGGTGCGGCCGAGCAGCAGCGCGGTCGCGGCCGTGCCGGCGGTCGACGTGCGCAACACGCTACGTCCCAGACGGTGCGCCTTCGCGCCCGCCTCCTCGAACAGCGCCAACTCCTCAGGGGACACGCCTCCTTCGGGGCCCACGATCAGCACGATCTCACCCGCGGACGGCAGTTCGGCGGTCGCCAGGGGCGCACTGGGGTAGGCGCGGTCCTCGTGCAGGACGGCGGCGAAGTCCGCCCTGGCCACAAGCGCCGCCACCTGCTTGGTCGTCGACGCCTCGGCGACCTCGGGGAACCGGACCCGACGCGACTGCTTGCCGGCCTCGCGGGCGGTGGCCCGCCACTTGGCGAGCGCCTTCAGCCCGCGCTCGCCCTTCCACTGCGTGATGCAGCGCGAGGCCGCCCACGGCACGATCGCGTCGACGCCGGTCTCGGTCATCGTCTCGACGGCCAGTTCACCCCGGTCGCCCTTGGGCAGGGCCTGGACGACGGTGATCCGGGGCGACTCGGCGGCCTCCTCGGTCACCTCCCCGAGGCTCACCACCAGCCGGTCCCTGCCCTCGGTGGCGACGACCTCGCCGCGCGCCCAGCGGCCGGCGCCGTCGGTGAGGACGACCTCCTCGCCGGCGTGCAGCCGCTTCACGGAGACGGCGTGCCGGCCCTCGGGACCGTCCAGCACGAACGCGGAGCGGGCGCCGGGGAGTTCGTCGACGACGAAGACGGGGGCGGTCACGACCGGCCTCCGTCACCGGCCGGGAACCTCGACAACACCGTCCGGGCTTCGACGAGTTCGGACATCAGGACCTCCACGAGCTGTCCGGCGGGCAGCTCGCGGGCCATGCGGTGCCCCTGTCCGGCCCACAGCGCCATGCCCTGGGCGTCACCCGCCTTGGCGGCCGCCTTGCGCAGCGGCGCGGTCAGGTGGTGGACCTCCGGGTAGGCGGCGGGCGCGTACGGGCCGTGCTCGCGCAGGAAGCGGTTGACCAGGCCGCGCGCGGGACGGCCGGAGAAGGCGCGGGTCAGTTCGGTGCGTACGAAGAGGGGGTTGGTCAGGGCCTGCTTGTGCACGGCGGGCGCGCCGGACTCGGGCGTGGCGAGGAACGCGGTGCCCAGCTGGGCCGCGCTCGCGCCCGCGGCGAGGGCCGCGGCGATCTGGCTGCCGCGCATGAGCCCGCCGGCGGCCACGATCGGCAGCCGCACCGACTCGCGGACCTGGGCGACCAGGGAGAGCAGCCCGATGCCGCAGCCGTCGTTCTCCGGGTTGTCGCGGTGGGAGCCCTGGTGACCGCCGGCCTCCACGCCCTGCACGATCACCGCACCCGCGCCGGCCCGCTCCACCGCGAGGGCCTCCTCGACGGTGGTCGCCGTCACCAGGGTGAACGTTCCCGCGCGCCGCAGGGACTCCAGCACATCGGGGCCGGGGACTCCGAAGTGGAACGACACGACCGCCACCGGGTTGTCCAGCAGCACGGCGAGCTTGGCGTCGTAGCCGTCGTCGCGGCCGCTTTCCGGGTCGCCCAGCTCGGTGCCGTACCAGGCGGCCTCACCGGCGAGCTGGTGGGCGTAGACCTCCACGGCGCCCGCGGCGGGCGGCGTGGCGCCGGCCGCTCCGGCGATGCCGGCGCCCGCGCCGGAGTGGTCCGGCTGCGGCAGGAACAGGTTCACGCCGAAGGGACGGGTCGTGAGGCTCCGCAGCTGCTTGATCTCCTGGTACAGGCCGTCGGCCGTCTTGTACCCGGCCGCGAGGAAACCGAGCCCGCCGGCCTCGGCCACGGCGGCGGCGAGCCGCGGGAGGGAGACGCCGCCCGCCATGGGGGCCTGCACGATCGGGTGCGGGAAGAGATCGGTCAGCGCGGAGGACATGACGGCATGTTGTCACGTCCTCCGAACAAGTCCGAATCGGCCCTTCCGCCCTGCCCGCGCGCGAACCGGGGGCGGCCCCGGCTCCGCTCAGCGCCCGTTGAACGCGTCCTTCAGCCGTGAGAACAGTCCCTGCTGGCCGGGCTGGAACTGGCCCGTGGGCCGCTCCTCGCCCCGCAGCTTGGACAGCTCGCGCAGCAGCCGTTCCTGCTCTGGGTCCAGCTTCGTCGGCGTCTGCACCTCGACGTGCACGATGAGGTCGCCCCGGCCGCCGCCCCGCAGATGCGTGACGCCCCGGCTGTGCAGCGGGATCGACTGGCCGGACTGGGTGCCGGGCCGGATGTCGACCTCCTCCAGACCGTCCAGCGTCTCCAGCGGCACCTTCGTGCCGAGGGACGCCGCCGTCATCGGGAGGGTCACCGTGCAGTGCAGGTCGTCGCCGCGGCGCTGGAACTGCGCGTGCGGCAGCTCGTGGATCTCCACGTACAGGTCGCCGGCCGGGCCGCCGCCGGGGCCGACCTCGCCCTCGCCCGCCAGCTGGATGCGGGTGCCGTTGTCGACGCCGGCCGGGATCTTCACCGTCAGCGTGCGCCGCGAGCGCACCCGGCCGTCGCCCGCGCACTCGGGGCACGGGGTCGGGACGACGGTGCCGAAGCCCTGGCACTGCGGGCACGGCCGCGAGGTCATGACCTGGCCGAGGAAGGACCGCGTCACCTGCGACACCTCGCCGCGGCCGCGGCACATGTCACACGTCTGGGCCGTGGTCCCCGGCGCCGCGCCCTCGCCGCTGCAGGTGGTGCAGACGACGGCCGTGTCGACCTGGATGTCCTTGGTGGTGCCGAAGGCGGCCTCTTCGAGGTCGATCTCCAGCCGGATCATCGCGTCCTGGCCGCGCCGGGTGCGCGAACGCGGCCCGCGCTGCGACGCCGTCCCGAAGAACGCGTCCATGATGTCCGAGAAGTTCCCGAAGCCGCCGGCCCCGAAGCCGCCGGCGCCGCCGCCCGACTGGGACAGCGGATCGCCGCCGAGGTCGTAGACCTGCTTCTTCTGCGGGTCCGACAACACCTCGTAAGCGGCGTTGATCTCCTTGAACCGCTCCTGGGTCTTCGGATCCGGGTTGACGTCCGGGTGCAGCTCGCGCGCGAGCCGCCGGAAGGCCTTCTTGATCTCTTCCTGCGACGCATCGCGGCGCACGCCGAGAACGGCGTAGTAGTCCGTGGCCACTTACGACTCCGCCAGGATCTGTCCGACGTACCGTGCCACCGCTCGTACCGCTCCCATCGTTCCCGGGTAATCCATGCGGGTCGGTCCGACCACGCCCAGTTTGGCGACTGCCTCGCTGCCCGAACCGTAGCCGACCGACACCACAGAAGTGGAGTTGAGCCCCTCGTGGGCGATCTCGTGACCGATGCGTACGGTCATGCCCGAATCCCCCGCCTCGCCAAGGAGCTTGAGGAGCACGACCTGCTCCTCCAAGGCCTCCAGGACGGGCCGGATGGTGAGGGGAAAGTCATGTCCGAAGCGAGTGAGATTGGCGGTGCCGCCGATCATCAACCGCTCCTCGTTCTCCTCGACGAGCGTCTCCAGCAGGGTGGAGAGCACCGTCGTGACCGTGCCGCGGTCCTCGGCCTCGAAGGCGTCCGGCAGATCCTCCACCAGACGCGGCACGTCGGCGAACCGGCGGCTCGCGACCCGGCTGTTGAGCCGCGCGCGCAGATCCGCCACCGAGGACTCCCCGAAGGGCGCCGGGCAGTCCACCATCCGCTGCTCGACCCGCCCGGTGTCCGTGATCAGCACGAGCATCAGGCGCGCGGGCGCGAGCGAGAGAAGCTCCACGTGCCGCACGGTCGAACGGGTCAGGGACGGGTACTGCACCACGGCGACCTGCCGGGTGAGCTGCGCGAGCAGCCGTACCGTGCGGGCCACGACGTCGTCGAGGTCGACGGCGCCGTCGAGGAAGTTCTGGATGGCCCGCCGCTCCGGGCCGGTCATGGGCTTGACGCCGGCCAGCTTGTCGACGAACAGCCGGTAGCCCTTGTCCGTGGGGATGCGCCCGGCGCTGGTGTGCGGCTGGGCGATGTACCCCTCGTCCTCCAGGGCGGCCATGTCGTTGCGGACCGTCGCCGGGGACACGCCGAGGTTGTGACGCTCGGTGAGCGCCTTCGACCCCACGGGCTCCTCGGTGCCGACGTAGTCCTGGACGATGGCGCGCAGCACCTGGAGCCTGCGTTCACTCAGCATCCGCGCGCACCTCCAAGATCTCGTCCCCCAGTCCCCTGGGCGTCTCGCCTGGCACTCTTCCTACCCGAGTGCCAGCGTTCCCCGGCCCAGTGTACGGCTGTGGGGTACACCCAGGGCAAGGACGGCCTCTCCTGGACCGTTGTCCAGCTAGCGTCGCGGTATGACGGTGACTTGGGAAGAGCTCGGATGGGAGCGGCTGGCGGCGGGGGTCGGACGGGTGCGGCTGCCGGGCTGGGACTGCACGGCGGGACTGGTCGTCGGGGCGGGCGCGGTGCTGATGGTCGACGCGGGATCCAGCCTGGCCGAGGGGGCGCGGCTGCGGACGCAGGCCGAGGAACTGACCGGCGCGCGTGTGACTCATCTCGCGCTCACCCACCCCCATTTCGACCATGTGTTCGGTGCGGCGGCGTTCGCGGGGGCGGAGGTCTTCGGGGCGGTGGGCTCGGACGCGGTGCCGGGCGAGGAGCTGCGGGCGGACGCGGTGCGCAACGGCCTCGACGAGACGGCGGCGACGGCGGCCGTGGACACGCTCGTCCGCCCCCGCCATCCGGTCTGCGGCGAGTGGACCCTGGACCTGGGCGACGGCCGTCAGGTCCTGCTGGCCAACGTCGGCCCCGCCCACACCGCCCATGACCTCGCGGTGCTGGTCCCCGGCGCCCCCGGCTCGCCGGAGGTGGTGTTCTGCGGCGACCTCGTCGAGGAGTCCGGCGAGCCGCAGGCCGGCCCCGACGCCGTCCCCGCCCGCTGGCCCGCCGCCCTCGACCGTCTGCTGGACCTCGGCGGCGAGGACGCGGTGTACGTGCCCGGCCACGGTGCGGCGGTGGACGCCGCGTTCGTGCGGGCGCAACGCGACGCGCTGGCGGCCCGTTTCGGCGTGTCGCGCTGACCGTGTTCCCGCCGCCCCGCGACTTCTCCTATCGTCATCCGAATGCGCCCACCCGTCTCCCGCCACCGCCCTTCCAGCGAGGGCCCCTCGGGCCCGCGCCCGCGCAGGTATTCCGCCGACCTGACCCCGCCCTGGAAGAAGCCGAAGCCCGTCCCGGAGGTCCCGGCGGACCCGGGCCTGGTGGTGGAGGAGCCCGGCACCGGGTTCTGCGGCGCGGTGATCCGCTGCGAGGCGGGCACGGTGACCCTGGAGGACCGCTTCGGCAAGCACCGGGTGTTCCCGCTGGAACCGGGGGGCTTCCTGCTGGAGGGCCGGACGGTCACGCTCGTCAGACCGGCCTCGGGACCGGCGCGTCCCTCCCGCACCGCCTCCGGCTCGGTCGCCGTCCCCGGCGCCCGCGCCCGTGTCGCCCGCGCCGGACGCATCTACGTGGAGGGCCGGCACGACGCCGAGCTGGTCGAGAAGGTGTGGGGCGACGACCTGCGCGTCGAGGGCGTCGTCGTGGAGTACCTGGGGGGCGTCGACGACCTGCCGTCCATCGTCGCGGAGTTCGCCCCGGGGCCGGACGCGCGGCTCGGGGTCCTGGTGGACCACCTCGTGCCCGGCACCAAGGAGTGGCGCATCGCCCGCTCGGTGAGCAGCGAGCACGCCCTGGTCGTCGGCCACCCCTACATCGACGTCTGGGAGGCCGTGAAGCCGGCGTCCCTGGGCATCGAGTCCTGGCCGCGCGTGCCGCACGGCCAGGACTGGAAGACGGGGGTGTGCCGGGCCCTGGGCTGGCCGTCGGAGAACACGGGTGCGGTGTGGCAGGCGATCCTGAAGCGGGTGGACTCCTACAAGGACCTGGAGCCGGAACTGCTGGGCCGGGTGGAAGAACTGATCGACTTCGTCACCGCTCCGGCCGCGTGAGGACGGGGGCGCCGCTTCCACCGCCCGCCAACGCCCGCCACCGGGCGCTACCGGGCGCCACTCGGCGCTCGACGGACCGAGGAACCCGGACGCGGTCCACGAGGCCCCGGCCCACGGCGAAGACGGGCTCCGGGCCACGAAATCCCGGCGCCACCGGGACCACCGCGAGAACCGGAACCACCGGAACCACCGGGACCACCGGGACCTCCGGGATCACTGTGACCTCCGGGACCCGCTGGGACCGCCGGGACCGCCGGGACCACTGTGACCACCAGGACCGCCGGGACCCGCTGGGACCACCGGGACCACTGTGAGAACCAAGACCACCGCGAGAACCGGGTCTAGTCCACGAGGTCCCGGACCACCGCGTCGGCCAGCAGCCGGCCGCGCAGCGTCAGCACCGCCCGCCCCTCGTCGTACGCGCCCCGCTGGAGAAGCCCCTCGCCGAGCGCACGGCGGGACGCCGCGAGCCCCTCCGGCCGCAGCAGAGCCAGCGGCGCCCCCTCCCGCAGCCGCAGCTCCAGGAGGATCCGCTCGACCCGTCGGTCCTCGTCCGAGAGCACCTCCCGTCCGGCGCCCGGCGAGCGCCCGCCCGCGAGGGCCGCCGCGTACGCACCGGGATGCTTGACGTTCCACCAGCGCACCCCGCCGACGTGCGAGTGCGCCCCCGGCCCGGCGCCCCACCAGTCGGCGCCGCGCCAGTACAGCTCGTTGTGCAGGCAGCGGCCCGCTTCCGTGGCGGCCCAGTTGGAGACCTCGTACCAGTCGTAGCCCGCCGCCGACATCACCTCGTCGGCGATCAGATAACGGTCCGCGTGGACGTCGTCGTCCGTCATCGGCACCTCGCCGCGACGGATGCGGCGGGCGAGCTGCGTGCCCTCCTCGACGATCAGGGCGTAGGCCGAGACATGGTCGGGACCCGCGCCGAGCGCCGCGTCCAGGGACGCCCGCCAGTCGTCGTCCGACTCGCCCGGGGTGCCGTAGATCAGGTCGAGGTTGACATGGTCGAAGCCCGCGGCCCGCGCCTCCGCCACGCACGCCTCGGGGCGTCCCGGCGTGTGCGTGCGGTCGAGGACCTTCAGCACGTGCTGCCGGGCGCTCTGCATGCCGAAGGAGACCCGGTTGAAGCCGCCCGCGCGCAGCGTCGCCAGGTACGCCGGGTCCACGGACTCCGGGTTCGCCTCCGTCGTCACCTCCGCGTCCGCCGCCAGCCCGAACTCGTCGCGGATCGCGCCCAGCATGCGCACCAGGTCGGACGCGCCCAGCAGGGTCGGCGTGCCGCCGCCGATGAAGACCGTGCGGACCTCGCGCGGGTCGTCGCCGAGGACCTTGCGGGCCAGCCGGATCTCGTCGATCAGGGTGTCCGCGTAGTTCTCGCGCGAGGCGAGGACCCCGCCGGTGCCGCGCAGCTCGGTCGCGGTGTAGGTGTTGAAGTCGCAGTACCCGCAGCGGGTCGCGCAGTACGGGACGTGCAGATAGAACCCGAGGGGGCGGTCGGCGGCGCCGGCGAGCGCGTGCGCCGGGAGCGCGCCGTCGTCGGGGACCGGCTCGCCGTCGGGAAGTGCGGAAGGCATGTCGTCCATTGTCCCGTACGTCCGCACCGATCCCCGTCCGAGCCGGTCCGCGGCGCATCGGTGCACGTCCGAGCCGGTCCGCGGCGCACCAGTGCACGTCCGAGCCGGTCCGCGGCGCACCGGTCCCCGTCCGAGCCGGTCCGCGAGCCCCGGCGTTCCCTTCCCCGACGGCCCGCGGCCGGGACGTGGCCCCCTCACGGGACGGGCCCCCGGGGCCGCGCTCTCAGGCCAGCAGTTCCGCGCCCAGCGGCCGTCCCGGGCGCGCCCCCGGCAGGACGTACGCCAGCGCCGAGCCCCGGGTCTCGGTGAACCCGCTCAGCTCGTCGCGTGACGCCATCCGCCGCTGCACCCGGGTGAACAGCGCCGGGTCCCGCAGGAAGGCGAGGAACAGCAGGCCCTGGTCGGTGGGGCCGTCGGCGTAGGAGTAGCTGCGGCGCAGCATCCGGGCTCCGCCGTCGTGCCGGTGGCTGACCACGCCGACGTGGGAACGCGCCGGGGTGAGGTACCGGCCTGACGGGGACTTCGCGAAGACGTCGACGTCGGCGTGCTCGGGGCCGCCGGGCAGCGGGCCGCCGGTCGAGCGGCGCCGGCCGATGATCTCCTCCTGGCGGTGCACGGCGAGCCGCGCGAAGTCCTCCAGCCGCAGGTGGACGCGCCGTACGACGAGGTAGGTGGCGTCGCCGGACCAGACCCAGCGCTCGCACTCCTGCGGACTCGGGTCGGCGCTGCCGTTCCTGAAGCCGAGCAGGTCGCGCGGGGTGCCGCCGCCGTCCGGGGACGGCGGCAGGAAGCCTGCCTGCCGCCAGCGCGGGCGCAGGGTCTCCCCGGCCAGCCGGGTGAGGGACTCGGCGGTCTCCTCGGCGGCGTCGGAGTCGTCGGCGCACAGCTGCACGAGCACGTCGCCGCCACAGCGGGCGGGGTCGAGACGGTCGCCGGGGAACGCGGGCAGCTCGCGCAGGGCCGCGGGGGCGGTGACGCCGAGGCGGGCGGGCAGCCGGGGTCCGACGCCGACCGTGGCGGTGAGCCGCGCCTCGGCGAAGCCGTCCGGCTCCCGGGTCTCGGCGAGCGCGTCGGTCCAGTCCGCCAGCACCTGCCGCAGCGCCCGTGCGCCGGCCGCGCCGCGCACGTCGGGATCGAGGTCGTAGGCCAGGAGCAGCGCGGTGGCCTGCCGCGGCGTCGTCACGCCGGCCTGGCGGACGGCGGCGGGACGGCCGGAGCCATGGCCCGGACCGGGTGCGCCCCGCTGCGGCGGGCCGGCCGCCCGGGTACAGGCGGTCACGGTCAGCCCGATTCCCGCGCCGGCGATCAGGACGCGTCGACGCGGAGGGGCGTCGATGGGGACATTCGTTGCCTTCGGCACGAACCGGACGATACATCCGCCGGGCCCGGCCCCCCGCTTCCCCCGCGCGTCCCCGGCGCAGCCCGGGCCCCCGCTACTCCGCCTGGAGCACCAGCAGGGCCAGGTCGTCCTCCGGCGGTTGCTCGCCGAAGGCGTGGACCAGGCAGCGGATCCGCTCCGCGATCAGGTCCGCGTCGAGACCGACGCAGCCCGCCAGCGCGGCGGCGAGCCCTGCCTCGTCGTCGAACTGGCGTAGGCCCGACCGCCGTTCGGTGACGCCGTCCGTCACGCACAGCAGGGTGTCGCCGGGCCGCAGCCGCAGGCTGTCGCAGGTGTAGGCGACGTCCTCGATGACGCCCAGCAGGGTCTGCGGGTGCCCGGCCGTGGCGACCGAGCCGTCCGGGCCGAGCAGCAGCGGCAGCGGGTGCCCGGCGGAGGCGAAGGTGCAGCGGACGCCGCCCTCGAAGGGGGCCAGTTCGCCGTAGAGGAGGGAGAGGAAGCGGGTCTGCGGGCCCTCGCCCGGTGCGACGGGCCCGACGAACGCCCGGGCGGCGGCGTCGGCGGCCTCGGTCGCGTCGTCCAGGAGCAGCTGGTTGAGACGGTCCAGGACGTCGGCGACGCCGTAGCCCTCGCGGGCCAGCAGCCGCAGCCAGGGCCGGGCCAGGCCGATGACGACGGCCGCCTCCGGCCCCTTGCCCTGCACGTCGCCCACCGCGAAGCACCAGCGGCCGTCCCCCGCCGGGAACAGGTCGTAGAAGTCGCCGCTCGGTCCGCCCTGCTCGCGCGGCTCGTAGACGACGGCGCTGCGCACGCCGGGGATCTCGGCGACCGCGCCGGGCAGCAGCCCGCGCTGCAGGACAGCGCTGATGGTGGCCTGCCGGGCGTACTGGCGGGCGGCCCCGATGGCCAGCGCCACCCGGCGGCCGAGGTCCTCGACGAGCCCGGTGACCTCGTCGGGGAAGGCGAACGGTCCGGCCCGCCCGATCACCAGCGTGCCCAGCGGACGGCCGCCGGCGATCAGCCGGTAGGCGAGCGACGCGCCGTGCTGGCCGAGCGCCGCGCCGGGCCAGGGGAACGGCTCGGGCCCCGAGCGCGGGCCGCCGTCGGGCGGACACGGCGGGTCCTTCTCCAGCGTCCGGCGCAACTCCTCGATGCGGTTCTCGCTGCCGTGCCAGACCCGGGCCAGCCGCGGCCCCGGGCCGCCGGCCCACTCGCCGCGCCCGCTGACCTCGTCCTCCAGCCACACCGCGCACCAGTCGGCGACCCGCGGCACGAGCAACTGGCCGGCCAGCGCGGCCACCAGGTCCTCGTCGAGCTGCCCGGCCAACAGGTCGGACGCCTCGGCGAGGAAGGAGAGGGCGCCGCGGTTGAGCCAGTCCCGCTCTCCTTGAGCGACCGGCCGCGCCGCGGGGGCGGGGACCGTCGACCGGCCCGCGGCGGCGGCCGGGTGCGGGTTCTCGCGGCCGTCGAGGTCGGGGCGGCGGTCGCGTCCGGGCCCGGCGCGGCCGCGCTCGTCCCCGTCGAGAGCCGGGCCGGGGTCACGGTCCGAGGTCGGGTCACGGCGGAGGCCGACGACGAGATCCGGGTCCGGGCCCAGGCCGGGATCCGGACTCAGGCCGGAACCCGGACTCAGGCCGGAACCCGGACTCAGGCCGGAACCCGGACTCAGGCCTGGATCCGGACCCAGGCCTGGATCCGGACCCAGGCCTGGATCCGGACTCAGGCCGAGATCGCGGTCGAGATCGGAGCCGAGGTCGCAGTCATGGGACTCGACGGTCGGCAGCAGGCGCGCCCAGACCGTCTTCGTCCCCCTGCGGTACGTCACCCCCCAGGCGTCGGCGAGCGTGGCGACCAGGCGCAGGCCACGGCCGTACTCGGGGATCTCGCACGGCGTCTCGCCGACGCCGTCGTGTGGGGTGCTGGAGGGGTGATGGTCGCAGACCTCGACGACGACCGCCGGGCAGCCGTCGGGACGGCCGGACGCCTCCTCCAGCCGGCACACCAGCTCCACATCGGTGCCGGCGTGCACGACGGCGTTGGTCACGAGCTCGCTGACGACGAGTATCGCGTCCTGGGCGAGGCGCTCGCCGAGCTCCTCCGCGAGCGGCCGGCCAGGGCCCGCCCACTCCGTGAGCGCGGCGCGCACCAGATCGCGGGCGGCGCCCGGGGCGAGGGGGCTGCCCGCCAGGGCGGCACGGGTGCACGGGAGCCCCGGCGCGTACGCGGGCGCGCCGCCGGACCGGGAGACGGTCTCCCGTTGCGTCGGAATGGCCCCCATGCGCAGCTCCCCGGACGGTTCGGATGCCCTCAGGGTGACAGACCGATCCCGGTCATGAGCGCTGGGTTACCGAAGTGGACCGTCCGGGACGGGAAGCGTGCCGCGCGGGTGTCCGCACCTGTTCGATGACGGACGGTTGAGGGGCGGAATCCGAGCGTTCGGACCCCGCCCCGCGCCCCCCGGGTCACGCCTCGCGCGATCCGGCGTACATCTCGTCGATCAGGTGCTTGTACTCCCGCTCCACCACCGGCCGCTTCAGCTTCAGGCTCGGTGTGATCTCGCCGTGCTCGACGTCGAGGTCGCGGGGCAGCAGCCGGAACTTCTTGATGGTCTGCCAGCGCTGCAGGCCCTCGTTGAGCTGGCGGACGTAGCCGTCGACGAGCTCGACCGTCGCAGGGGCGGCGACGACCTCTTCGTACGACTTCCCGGCCAGTCCGTTGTCCTTCGCCCAGTCGAGGATCGACGGCTCGTCCAGGGCGATGAGCGCCGTGCAGAAGTTCCGGTCTGCGCCGTGCACCAGGATGTTGGAGACGTACGGGCACACCGCCTTGAACTGACCCTCGACCTCGGCGGGCGCGATGTACTTGCCGCCGGACGTTTTGATCAGGTCCTTCTTGCGGTCGGTGATGCGCAGGTACCCGTCGGGCGAGAGCTCGCCGATGTCGCCGGTGTGGAACCAGCCGTCGGCCTCCAGGACCTCGGCGGTCTTCTCGGGGAGCCCGTGGTAGCCCTCCATGATCCCCGGGCCGCGCAGCAGGATCTCGCCGTCGTCGGCGATGCGCACCTCCGTGCCGGGCAGCGGCTTGCCGACCGTGCCGGTGCGGTAGGCCTCGCCGGGGTTGACGAAGGAGGCGGCCGAGGACTCCGTCAGGCCGTAGCCCTCCAGGATGTGGATGCCGGCGCCGGCGAAGAAGTAGCCGATCTCCGGTGCGAGGGCGGCGGACCCGGAGACGCAGGCGCGCAGGTTGCCGCCGAACGCCTCGCGGATCTTGGCGAAGACCAGCGCGTCGGCCACCTTGTGCTTGGCGCCCAGCCCGAACGGGACGGCCATGTTGCCGGTGCGACGGAAGTTGTCCTGCGCGGCCTTGGCGTACTCGCGGGAGACCCCGGCGGCCCACTGGAAGATCTTGTACTTTGCTCCGCCGCCGGCGCGGGCCTTGGCGGCGACGCCGTTGTAGACCTTCTCGAAGATGCGCGGCACGGCGGCCATGTACGTCGGCCGGACGACCGGCAGATTCTCGATGATCTTGTCGACCCGGCCGTCGACGGCCGTGACGTGCCCGACCTCGATCTGGCCGGAGGTGAGGACCTTGCCGAAGACGTGCGCGAGCGGCAGCCACAGGTACTGGACGTCTTCGCCGCTGATCAGACCCGTCGCGGCGATCGCCTTCGCCATGTACGACCAGTTGTCGTGCGGCAGGCGCACGCCCTTGGGGCGGCCGGTGGTGCCGGAGGTGTAGATGAGGGTGGCGAGCTGGTCGGAGGTGATCGCGGCGACGCGGTCCTTGATCAGCCCGGGCTCCTTCTCCAGCCGGGCCGCGCCGCGCTTCTCCAGCTCGTCGAGGGTGAGGATCCAGTCGGCGGTCTCCACAC
This sequence comes from Streptomyces sp. NPDC058291, assembly GCF_042880855.1. Classification (NCBI taxonomy): domain Bacteria; kingdom Bacillati; phylum Actinomycetota; class Actinomycetes; order Kitasatosporales; family Streptomycetaceae; genus Streptomyces; species Streptomyces sp. NPDC058291. The sequence goes on along the minus strand of NZ_JBHVYK010000004.1, from coordinate 137,624 downwards.
CGGCCGGGTCGATCACGACCACATGGGTGAGATCGGGCAGCTCGGCGCGCTTCTCGATCGCCTTGGCGAGCTGGGCCGCGTTCTCGGCGATCAGCACCCGGCTCTCGGAGTCCGAGAGGATGAACGCCGACTCCTCGGCGTTGGTCTGCGGGTAGACCGTGGTCGTGGCCGCCCCCGCGCACATGATGCCGAGGTCGGCGAGGATCCACTCGATCCGGGTGGAGGCGGCGAGCGCCACCCGCTGCTCGGCCCGCACCCCCAGTTCGATGAGGCCGGCCGCGATCGCGTAGACCCGCTCGGCGGCCTGCGCCCAGCTCAGCGCCTTCCAGTCGTCGGGGCCCTCGCCGGACGCCGCCGGCACCGGGTACCGGTAGGCCTCCGCGTCGGGTGTGGCCGCCACGCGCTCCAGGAAGAGGCCCGCGACGGACGGCGGACGGTTCTCGATCAGTGCCTGTGTGTCGCTCACGACATCCTCCGGGACCCGCGACGGTGCGGCTGGCTCGTTGCGGCGTCGTTCGACGCGGCTGCTGTTGACGGCGGCTGTTGTTTAACTCACGAGTAACTACCGAGCAGGGATCAGAGTAGAGGGCGACCGGCCGACGCGTAAGAGGCTCCGGCCAGTCACTTTCTCCTGAATACAGGGCCAGGGCCCGTCGCGCTCACGCACGACGGGCCCTGGAATCCTGCGCCGAGAGGGTTATTTCTTGCCCTTGCCCGACCCCGCGCTGTCGTCGCTGCTCAGGACGGCGATGAAGGCTTCCTGCGGAACCTCCACGGAACCCACCATCTTCATCCGCTTCTTGCCTTCCTTCTGCTTCTCCAGCAGCTTGCGCTTCCGGGAGATGTCACCGCCGTAGCACTTGGCGAGCACGTCCTTGCGGATGGCGCGGATGGTCTCGCGGGCGATGACCCGGGAGCCGACGGCCGCCTGGATGGGCACCTCGAAGGCCTGCCGCGGGATGAGCTCGCGCAACTTGGCGACCAGCCGCACACCGTAGGCGTACGCGGCGTCCTTGTGGGTGATCGCGGAGAAGGCGTCGACCTTGTCGCCGTGCAGCAGGATGTCGACCTTGACCAGGCTGGAGGTCTGCTCGCCGGTGGGCTCGTAGTCGAGCGAGGCGTAGCCGCGGGTCTTGGACTTCAGCTGGTCGAAGAAGTCGAAGACGATCTCCGCGAGGGGGAGCGTGTAGCGGATCTCGACGCGGTCCTCGGAGAGGTAGTCCATGCCGAGCAGCACACCGCGCCGGGTCTGGCACAGCTCCATGATCGAGCCGATGAACTCGCTCGGCGCCAGGATGGTGGCGCGCACGACCGGCTCGTACACCTCCGAGATCTTGCCCTCGGGGAACTCGCTCGGATTGGTGACGACGTGCTCGGAGCCGTCCTCCATGACCACCCGGTAGACCACGTTCGGCGCGGTGGCGATGAGGTCGAGGCCGAACTCGCGCTCCAGCCGCTCACGGATCACGTCGAGGTGCAGCAGGCCGAGGAAGCCGACGCGGAAACCGAAGCCGAGGGCCGCGGAGGTCTCCGGCTCGTAGACCAGCGCGGCGTCGTTGAGCTGCAGCTTGTCGAGGGCGTCGCGCAGTTCGGGGTAGTCGGAGCCGTCCAGCGGATACAGACCCGAGAAGACCATCGGCTTCGGGTCCTTGTAACCGCCGAGAGCCTGGGTCGCCCCCTTGTGCAGGGTGGTGATGGTGTCACCGACCTTGGACTGGCGCACATCCTTCACACCGGTGATCAGATAGCCCACCTCGCCCACGCCGAGGCCGTCCGCGGAGAGCATCTCGGGCGAGTTGGTGCCGATCTCCAGCAGCTCGTGCGTGGCGTTCGTCGACATCATGCGGATGCGCTCACGCTTGTTGAGCTGGCCGTCGATGACGCGGACGTACGTCACGACGCCGCGGTAGGAGTCGTAGACCGAGTCGAAGATCATCGCGCGGGCGGGAGCGTCGGCGACGCCGACCGGCGCCGGGATCTCCTTGACGACCCTGTCGAGCAGCGCGTCGACGCCGAGACCGGTCTTGGCCGACACCCGCAGGACGTCGTCCGGGTCGCAGCCGACCAGGTTGGCGAGCTCCTCCGCGAACTTCTCCGGCTGCGCGGCCGGCAGGTCGATCTTGTTCAGCACGGGGATGATCGTGAGGTCGTTCTCCATCGCCAGGTACAGGTTGGCGAGGGTCTGGGCCTCGATGCCCTGGGCGGCGTCGACGAGGAGGACGGTCCCCTCACAGGCGGCGAGCGACCGCGAGACCTCGTAGGTGAAGTCGACGTGCCCCGGGGTGTCGATCATGTTGAGGATGTGCGTGTTGCCCGGATCCTGAGTCGGGGCCCAGGGCAGACGCACGGCCTGGGACTTGATCGTGATGCCGCGCTCGCGCTCGATGTCCATCCGGTCGAGGTACTGAGCACGCATCTGCCGCTGCTCGACCACGCCGGTCAGCTGGAGCATCCGGTCGGCGAGCGTGGACTTGCCGTGGTCGATGTGCGCGATGATGCAGAAATTGCGGATCAGAGCCGGGGCGGTACGGCTCGGCTCGGGCGCAGTCTTAGGGGTCGCGGGCACGCAGGGTCCTGTCTCTTGAGGCGCCTTATGCCTCGGGTCGGATCGATACGTAGGCTCCATGGTCCCATGGGCGGCGACCGGGGACCGGTTTGGGCCACTCGCGGCACCACTGGTAGTCTGGGCAGCTGTGTCTCATGCCCTCTCAGCACGAGGCACACCTCAGAAAATCACCTGGCACGGGACCTTCACGGCCCCGCGCCTGAACCTGCAAAGGCTCATTCGTGGCGAACATCAAGTCCCAGATCAAGCGGATCAAGACCAACGAGAAGGCCCGGCTGCGCAACAAGGCCGTCAAGTCCTCCCTGAAGACCGCGATCCGCAAGGCCCGCGAGGCCGCTGCCGCGGGTGACGTCGAGAAGGCCACCGAGTACCAGCGCGCTGCCGCGCGTCAGCTCGACAAGGCCGTCTCGAAGGGCGTCATCCACAAGAACCAGGCCGCCAACAAGAAGTCGGCGCTTGCTTCGAAGGTCGCGACCCTCAAGGGCTGAACCCTCAACTGATCTGACCGCCGGAGGGACCAGAGCGGGCCCTCTCATCCGCTCCCGTCCGGCACCCCGAGCCCGTACGCGGCCTGCGTTCGCCACGCGGGTATGGGCTCACCAGCTTGAACAGCTTGTCTCGCAGGCCCCGGCACCCCGCCCTTCCCCAGGGCGCGAGCCGGGGCCTTCGGCATGGTCGCGACTCGCGACCCGCTATGTGCGACTCGCTATATGCGACCCGCTTTGTGCGACATGCGACACCGGTGAATCCGGCCTCACTGCCGGGCCGGCCTCACGACCAGAAGTCGTTGCTCATGTCGATGTCCTGCACGCACTCGTCGAGATCGGTGATCTTGTCGCCGACGATCCGGAAGACGATGCACCCGTCCTCCTCCAGGTGCCTGCCCTTGCGGTCGGCTGTGGAGCAGTGCATCGCGACGGCGTGCCCTCGGCCGTCGACCAGCACGTTGCGCAACTCGACGCGCATCGTCCCGGCCGTCTCCGCGAAGAGTCTGCCGTACATGTCGGTGATCGCGTCGAGGCCCTTGAAGTCCCCGGAGAGCGGGTGGGAACCGGGCACATGGTGTGTGCAGTCGCCCGTCATCATGTCGCGCAGGGCGTCCATGTCCCCACGGGAGAAAGCGTCGTACCCCTTGCGGATCAGGGCCACGTGCGGGTGTTCAGCCATGTCGATCGCCACCTTTCCCTAGCCGGCGACGTGCGGCTGGTACGTCCGATTCCGATTCTCCTCCCCTGCGCGGGCAGGGCCAGTGGATCAGCGCGGAATCGGCGAAGGCTGAGCAGAACCGGCGAAGGCCTCGATGCAGGGATCGATGCAGGGATCGATGCAGGGATTGATGCAGGGATTGATTGCAGGGATCAGCAGAGGGGATCGGCACGGGGGTGGGAACCGCCCCGAACGACAGGCTCTAGCCGCGTCCGCCGGAGCGGGCGGCCCGCGCGATGGTCACGACCGCCTTCTCCAGGGCGTACTCGGGATCGTCGCCCCCGCCCTTCACCCCGGCGTCCGCCTCGGCCACCGCCCGCAGCGCGACGGCCACCCCGTCCGGCGTCCAGCCGCGCATCTGCTGTCTCACCCGGTCGATCTTCCAGGGCGGCATGCCGAGCTCCCGCGCGAGGTCGGCGGGACGGCCGCCGCGCGCCGAGGACAGCTTGCCGATGGCCCGCACGCCCTGAGCGAGCGCGCTGGTGATCAGCACGGGCGCGACGCCGGTGGCCAGCGACCAGCGCAGCGCCTCCAGCGCCTCGGCGGCCCGTCCTTCCACCGCCCGATCGGCGACGGTGAAGCTCGACGCTTCGGCCCGCCCGGTGTAGTACCGCCCGACCACGGCCTCGTCGATGGTCCCCTCGACGTCGGCGACCAGCTGGGACACGGCCGACGCCAGCTCCCGCAGATCGCTGCCGATGGCGTCGACCAGTGCCTGGCACGCCTCGGGCGTCGCCGACCTCCCGGTCGCCCGGAACTCCTGTCGGACGAAGGCCAGCCGGTCCGCCGGCTTGGTCATCTTCGGGCAGGCCACCTCCCGCGCGCCCGCCTTGCGCGCGGCGTCCAGCAACCCCTTGCCCTTGGCCCCGCCCGCGTGCAGCAGCACGAGCGTGATCTCCTCGGCGGGCGCCCCGAGGTACGCCTTGACGTCCTTGACCGTGTCGGCGGACAGGTCGTGCGCGTTGCGTACGACCACGACCTTGCGTTCAGCGAAGAGCGAGGGGCTGGTCAGCTCGGCGAGCGTGCCGGGCTGCAGCTGGTCCGAACTCAGGTCCCGTACGTCCGTGTCGGCGTCGGCGGCCCGGGCGGCGGCCACCACCTCCTGCACGGCACGGTCGAGCAGCAGGTCCTCCTGGCCCACGGCAAGCGTCACCGAGGCGAGAGGGTCGTCATTCGCAGTCTTCCTGGCCATCCCCGAAAGCATCCCACGCCGCACTGACAACCCACCCCGCCCCAAGCCCCTGCCACCCAGGTCTCCCCGGTCTCCCCAGCCAGCCGCGGAAACCGCGGAAGCGAGGCAAACGGCGGAAGCGGCGCGAACCGCGGGAGCGAAGGCAACGGCGAAAGCAGCGCGAACCGCCGGAGCGGCAGGCGGCGCGGAGGTGCGGTGCGGTGGCCGGGCGAGCGGCCCGGGGGGGGCGTTACGGAGAGGCTAGGGATCCTCGCGCCACCCCTCCCACTCCGCCGCGAACCCGTCCAGCGCTCCCACGTCGAGCCGCTGCTCCTCGTCCTGCAGCAGGACGAGCCACTGCGCGTCCTCCGCGTCGTCCTCCCCGGCCAGGGCGTCCCGGACTATCCGCGGCTCCTCGCTCACCGCGAACCGCTCCCCCAGCGCCTGGGCCACGGCCTCCGCGGCCTCGCGGTCAGGCAGTACCAGCACATGTCGCACATCGCTCACAGAGCCATTTTCCGGCATGCGCGAGACGAACCGCGCCTCAGGTCCGGAAAACCCGTGGCAGACATCCGGCCGCCGACCGGGCGCCGCAGTTTCAACGCGCCGAACGCCTGCCCCTGACCCCCGGCCCACCCCCGTTACTCCCGCGATCCCCGCGTCCGGCCCACCCCCGCTACTCCCGCGATCCCCGCGTCCGGACCGCCCCCGCTACTCCCGCGATCCCCGCGTCCGGCCCACCCCCGCTACTCCTGCGATCCCCGCGTCCGGCCCACCGCCCGCACCCTCGGCACCCGTTCCAAGCCGATGCCGAACCGCTCCCGATAGGCCGTCAGAACCTCCTCATCCCCCAGTTCCTCCGCCCGGCTGATCCCGTCGGGGCCCGTCACCTTCAGCCGACGCCCGCTGAGCGTGATCCGCCCTCCGTCCTCTGCGACCCGCGAGCAGATCAGCGACCTCGTGAAATGCGACTCCGGCGACGTGCTGTGCCACCAGGCTCCGGCGACGAAGTCCCGCAGCACCCGGGGACGCGTCTCCAGTCGGTACACCCGCGCACCGTTCAGCACCACATCCCGATCGCCTGCTGCCACCGGGACGACCCCCTTCCCCGCCTCCGCCTCGTACGGAGCCGCCTCGACGATCCTGAAGACCCCGCCCGGATCCGGCTGTTCACCACTCTGCCCCCACTGCAGCGGGTAGTGACTGTGGGCCCCGAACCCGACGTCCGCCAGCCACTCCCCCGCGTCCACGGTCCCCACCAGCAGCGCGAGATGGTCGTAAGGGATGCCGAGCCGTCCCTCCTCCCCGTACACCCGAGCCGCCAGCAACGTCACCTCGAAGCCCAGCGCCGCGAGCAGCGCCCCGAACGCCCCGTTCAGCTCGTAACAGAACCCTCCCCTGTGCGCCTCGACGACCTTCGCCGCCAACCGCCTCTCGTCCAGCGCGATCTCCTCGCCGAGATGGACCGACAGGTTCTCGAAGGGCACCGCCCGCAGATGTCGCAGGTGCAGCTCTCGCAGCAGATCGATCGTGGGCGCGAGAGCAGAGCCGGGTGCGGAGACGGAGGAGGAATCCGCGCCGGGCGCGGGACTGTGCGCATCGATGCCGAGGCGTTGCAGGTAGGCCTCGACCAGGCGAGCGTCGAGTCCCGGACCCGCTTCGGACCGATCACCCCCGGGCGAGGAAGCCGAGGGTCGCGTGTCAAACGGCCGGGCCCCCAACGGATGGGAGACGGGTGGCTGGGAGGCGGGTTGCTGCGAGGCGGGTGGATAGGGGACGAGTGGCTGCGAGGTGGGTTGCTTGCTGACGGGCGGCCGGGAGACGGGTGGCTGCGAGGCAGGTGGCTGGGAGGCGGGTGGCTGCGAGGCGGGTGGAGGGGGGACGGGTGGATGGGTGACAGACGGCTGGGGGACAGACGGCTGGGAGACGGGGGCAGCGTGCTGGTCGGAGGGTTCGGGCGTCTCATGGTCGGCCTGTGCGGGATCCATGTCCTCAGTCTCGCGCCACCCGTATGTCCCCGCCCCCGTCCGCGACGACCGCCAGCGCCCCGTCCCGGTCCGTCCGCAGCACGACCGCGCCTCCCGCACGCAGCGCCGCGACCGTGCTGGGCGCCGGGTGCCCGTACGGGTTGCCCACGCCGCACGAGATCAGCGCCAACCGTGGCGCGACGAGTCGTATGAGACCGGGGTCCTGGTAGGCCGAGCCGTGGTGCGCCACCTTGAGCACATCCACTCCGCGCACCGACGCCGCCGCCGGTGATCGCAACAGTGCCTGCTGGGCCGGGGGTTCGAGATCTCCGAGCAACAGCATCCGCAGGCCCGCCGAGCGCACGAGCAAAGTCACGCTCGCGTCGTTCGGCCCGTCCGCTTCCGGCGCCGGACTCGGTGGCGGCCACAGCACCTCCCAGTCGAGAGGACCGGCCCTTCGACGCTCCCCGGCCACCGCCCGCATCACCGGAACGTCGCGCGCCCGGGCCTCCTTCCTCACGAACTCCACCTGCTCCGGGGGGTCCTCGAACCCCGTCGTCTCGATCGCGCCCACCGGCCGGCCACGCAGCACCCCCGGCAGCCCGGCCACATGATCGGCGTGGAAATGGGTGAGCACGACGAGCGGCACCCGGGTGACGCCCAGAGCGCGCAGGCACTGGTCGACCAGCTTGGGGTCCGGTCCGGCGTCCACCACCACGCCCGCGCCCTCGCCGGCCGCGAGGACGGTCGCGTCGCCCTGGCCCACATCGCACATCGCCAGTCGCCAGCCCGGCGGCGGCCAGCCCGTGAGCACCCTGGTCAGCGGCGGCGGCTGCACCACCACGAGCACCAGCAACGCCCCGCAGAGCCCGCAAAGCCACGGGTGCCTCAGCAGCCGTCGCCCGAGCAGCACCGCCGCTGCCGTGGCGAGTGCCAGCAACAGGGCCCCGCCCCAGCTTCCCGGCCAGTCCACACCTCCGCCGGGCAAGGAGGCCCCGGCCCGTGCGACATCCGCGATCCACCCGGCCGGCCAACTCGCCGGCCAGGCAAGCGCCTTGGCCAGCGGCATCGACATGGGCGCCGTCGCCAGCACCGCGAAGCCCAACACCGTCGCCGGCGCGACCGCGAACTCCACCAGGAGATTGCAGGGCACCGCCACCAGACTCACCCGTGCCGACAGCACCGCGACGACCGGGGCGCACAGGGCCTGGGCCGCTCCCGCCGCCGCCAGCGCCTCCGCGAGCCGCGGCGGCACCCGGCGCCGGCGCAACGCGGCACTCCACCTCGGCGCCAGCGTCAACAGCGCACCGGTGGCCAGGACGGACAGCAGGAATCCGTAACTCCGGGCCAGCCAGGGGTCGTAGAGCACGAGCAGCAGAACCGCCGTCGCGAGTGCCGGCATGAGGGATCTGCGGCGACCGGTCACCAGGGCGAGCAGCACGATCGCTCCACAGGCCGCGGCACGCAGCACGCTGGGGTCGGGACGGCACACGACGACGAACGCGAGCGTGAGCGCTCCGCCCAGCAACGCGGTCGTCCGTAGGGGGACGCCCAGCCGAGGCGCCAGGCCGCGCCGCTCGACCTGCTGGGCCAGACCCGGCGGACCGAGGAGCAAGGCGAGGATGATCGTGAGGTTGCTTCCGGAGACGGCGAGGGTGTGGGCCAGATCTGTGTCCTTGAAGGCCTCGTCCAGCTCGGGCGTGATGCGCGAGGTGTCCCCGACGACCAGCCCCGGCAACAACGCCCGCGCGTCCGCAGGCAAGTCGTCGGTCGCCGACCGCAGCCCCGCCCGCAGCCGCCCCGCCCACCGCTGCACGGCCGTCGGTTCCCCCACCGTCACCGGCTCGGCATGGTTCCGCAACCGCAGGACAGCCGCGAACCGGTCCCCGCCGGCCAAGGGCAGCACCAGCCGCCCGGTCACCCGCACCCGGGTCGACGGCAGCAGCCCGAGCCACGACGCCCCTGCCTTTCCCCCGGCACCCCACCCGCCGCCGGCACCGCCACCGCCACCAGCTCCGGGTCCGGCCTCAGCTCCGGCCAGGCCGTGCTCCCCCTTCCCGTCGGCACCCCCTGTCCGGTTCCTGACAGCGAACCCCGGGCGCGAGCCCGATTTGTTCCGGCTTGAGCGCACATCCACGATCACCAGCACCGGAGCCCGCGTCGCCACCTTCGTCCGATCAGGTCCCTCGACGCTGTGCACCTCCGCTTCGATCAGAAGGGAGTCCGGAGTCAGATGGTCGCCTCTGACTCTGGGCCGGGCGAGCCGTGGGTCGGACGTGATCTCGACCTCGGCGGTGACGGTCGCGTACTCCCGCGCCAGTGCCGGAACCGGCCCCCGCCGCAGGTCGGCCCCGTGCAGCCCGGCCGACGCGGCAGCTGCGGCCACGCAGAGCAGTGAGGCGGCTACGGTGACGCGGGGCCAGGCCTTCCGGCCAACGGCAGCCGAGCCCGCCCACCGGCTCACACCACTTGCGTCGCCGACACCGTCGCCCATCCCGCCGTCACCCGCTCCCAGCCCGCCGTCACCCGCTCCGGACAGCCCGCCGTCCCCCGCTCCGCGCCGCCGGCTCACCAGAAGCAGCGCACCGGTCAGCAGGCTGACGATCACGATGCCGCCCACCAGCTCCGGCGACGCACCCAGCGTCAACGCGGCGGTCCCCCACGCCGCGAGCGCTGGTGGCACGAGCCGTAGATCCAACGGGCCTTCCCGACGCGGGTGGGCGTCGCCGAGTCGCTTGCCGGATGTGGTGTGCACGGTCCGACGGGCACCGGAGCCGAGCGCGGCCCGCACCCCGGCGATCGCCGCCCCGTCCTCGGTCCTCATGGCCGCACCAGATTTCGCAGATCGGCGAAGCGTCGCTCGCCGATGCCGTTGACCTCGCGCAGTTCGTCCACCGAGCGAAAACCGCCGTGCTGCGCCCGGAAGTCCACGATGTGCTGCGCCAACACGGGCCCCACACCGGGCAGTGTGTCCAGTTGGTCCACGGTGGCCGTGTTGAGGGACACCGGAGCCGCGGGTCCTGTTCCCGGACCGGCACCGGCGGAACCCGGCGCTCCCCCCACCGCGCCCGCCCCGCCTCCGGAGACTCCGCCCGGTGCGGGCCCGCCGACGACGACCTGCTCTCCGTCGACGAGGAAGCGCGCGCGGTTGAGACCGTCGGTGTTGGTCCCCGGTCGCACACCGCCGGCCGCGCCCAGCGCGTCGACCACACGTGAACCAGCCGGGAGACGATGGATGCCGGGCTTGCGCACCTTGCCGCTGACGTCCACCACGATCTCGGTCCCGGCGGTGCCCCCAGGGCCCGGTGGTCCCGTGGAACCGGGCGGCTCGGTCGTCGGGTTCTGACTGCCTGTGCCATAGGGAGCCGCGGCCCGCACCACCTCCGGCGCCCGCACCGGCTGGGGGCGGCCGACCCAGAAGTGCTGAACGGCGAGGACAGCGGCGGCTGCCAACAGCACCGTGAGCGCGAGCACGCTCCTGCGTTCCAGCCCGCAGCGCGCCTGCAACCACACCGGCATCCGCTCCCGCAGAGCAAGCCCCGCCCGCTCCCGCCACAACCCCAGCCCCGGAGCTGCCACACCTCCGCGAGTCCCGCCATCGACCTGGTTATGGCCCCCGCCACCGCCGACACCGACACCCGCACCCGCACCCGCACCCGCACCCGCACCGGCACCCGCACCGGCACCGGCAGCAGGTCCACCGCCACCGGCATCAGCATCGGTATCGCCATCGTTGTAGGGACCTCCCGCGAGCCCTTCGCGCTCGGACTGCGGCCCCCGCGGCATGTCTCCTTGCAGCCGGGCCCGTTCGGCGAACAGCGCCTCGGCACGGCGACGGTTCTCCTCCGCCGAGGCATGACTGTGACGGTGTCCGCCGGGGCTGCCGCCAGGTGAACGGCGTCGTGGGACGTGGCGGCCCGAGCGGCCGTCGGAGCCGGGAGACCGGCCGGGGCCGCTGGTCGCGTTCGTATCGCGTGAGCGTGATCGAAGTGCCATGCGACGAGGATGGGACACTTCACCGAACCGCGATGATCTTGCTCAATTCCCGGGGAAAACCATCCGGTTGTGGATAACTCGACCACTCGCACGAGTGAGGAAGGCAGGCAGGTGAGCGAGGATCTCACCTCGGTGAGACCACGACTCCCAGCAATCCCGGTCCTGTGTGCGCCCCGATCACCGCTCCGACCTCGCTCACATGCAGGTCGACGAGTGCGGGCACGCGGGCCCGCAGACGGGCCGCGAGCGCGGACGCCCGGTCGGGAGCGGCGAGATGGTGCACAGCGATGTCGACGGGCACGTTGCCGGCCCGGTCGGCGCCGATCTCCTCCAGGCGGGCGATCGCCCTCGACGCCGTGCGCACCTTCTCCAGGAGCTCGATGCGGCCCCCCACCAGCTGGAGCAGCGGCTTCACGGCCAGCGCGGAGCCCAACAGGGCCTGTGCGGCGCCGATGCGACCGCCACGGCGCAAGTAGTCGAGGGTGTCGACGTAGAAGTAGGCGGACGTGCCGCCGGCCCGCTTCTCCGCCGCGGTGACCGCTTCGTCGACCGTGCCGCCGGTCTCGGCGGTTTCGGCGGCCGCGAGCGCGCAGAAACCGAGCGCCATCGCCACCATGCCGGTGTCGACCACCCGCACCGGCACGGGCGCCTCCCGCGCCGCGACGACGGCCGCGTCGTACGTGCCGGACAGATCAGCGGAGAGATGGAGGGAGACGATGCCGGTGGCCCCGGACTCGGCGACCTTGCGGTAGGTCTCGGCGAAGACCTGGGGGCTGGGGCGCGAGGTGGTGACGGGGCGTCGCTTCTGCAGTGCCAGGGCGAGGGAGCGGGTCGAGATCTCGTTGCCCTCTTCAAGAGCCTGGTCGCCGAGGACCACGGTCAACGGCACTGCGGTGATGCCGTGGCGCTCCATCGTCCGCTGCGGCAGATAGGCCGTTGAATCCGTGACGATAGCGACATGGCGGGACATGACCTGGAGGTTACCTGGCGTAGCCTCCACACGGCAGCCCGGCCCCTCGCAGCCGGTCCGCCCTTGACCGAATCAATTACCACGCCTGGCGACACCGAAACCCGGGTCTTGTCAGGTGGTGTTCTCGGGGCGCGGCTTCTTCTGCCAGGGGTAGGTGGGGCGCGGTGCCACAGGGGTGATGGCGGGCCGGGTCGGCTCGTCCACGGTGCGTGCGCCGGGGGTCTCCGGCCAGGTCTGCCCTTGTGTCGCCGCGTCGGCGGCCGGCGCCTCGGGCCACGGGGGCGGCGGGGCCGGGGAGGAGTCAGGCGTGGTCCAGTGCCGCAGGGCGCCGGCTTCGACGTCTATCTGGGTGCTGAGGGAGTCGAGGTCGTCCTCGGCGAAGCGGCGGGCGCGGTCACGGGCGGCCCAGCGCAGTGAGTCCGCCGACGACGTGATGCGCTCGGTGCGGTCCCGCAGCGAGGGCAGGCGCTGGGCGAGCGCGGCCCGGTCGGGCTCGGTCTCGAGGCGCTTGAGCTCGGCGTCCAGTTCCTGCCCGTGTGCGCTGAGCCGTTGGAACAGACCGAGGGACTCCTTGAGCGACTCGTCCTCGGCGGCGCCCGCGTGCAGTGCGTCCTGGGTGGCCCGCATGGACGTACGCAGGGCGAGCCGCAGCTGGGCGATCTCACCGGCCGGTCCGAGCTGGGCGAAGGATTTGGCCCGCAGGGTGTGGTCCTCCACCGTGCGCCGAGCCTGGGTGATGGTGCGGTCGACACCCCGCTTGGCGGCGCCGATGACCTTCACCGTGGCGTAGACGCCCAGCGCCACGAAGAGCACGAAGAGCAGGGCGACGATCGTGATCACTGCTTCCACCAGCTCCTCCTCCGGCCTGCCAGGGCACCTCCGGCGCCGCAGACGGCGGGCCGCACTTCACACGGTAAACGAGACGGGCAGGCCCGGAGTTCCAGAAGAACCCCGAACCTGCCCGCACCGAACCCCTAGGGGGCGGCCCCGGGCGGCCCCAGAGACGCGCCCGCCACCTCCGACGCCTTCAGGCGCCCAGGACTCCTGAGGTCTCAGAAACCTCAGGAGTCACGTAAGTCCCGGCAGCCTCAAAAGCCGCGGCGACCTCAGGCCGGAACGATGTTCACCAGCTTCGGCGCCCGCACGATCACCTTGCGGATGCCGGCCCCGCCCAGAGCGTTCACGACGGCCTCGTCGGCCAGCGCGATCTTCTCCAGTTCGTCGTCGGAGATGGCCGGGGACACCTCCAGGCGCGCCTTGACCTTGCCCTTGATCTGCACGACGCAGGTCACGCTCTCGTCCGCGACGTACGCCGGGTCGGCGACCGGCAGGTCCTGGTGGACCACCGAGTCGGTGTGGCCCAGGCGACGCCACAGCTCCTCGGCGATGTGCGGGGCCAGCGGGGCGACCAGCAGCACCAGATCCTCGGCGACCGTGCGCGGCAGGGCGCCGCCCGCCTTCGTCAGGTGGTTGTTCAGCTCGGTGATCTTGGCGATGGCGGTGTTGAAGCGCAGGCCCTCCAGGTCCTGGCGCACGCCGTCGATCGCCTTGTGCAGGGCGCGCAGGGTGTCCTCGTCGGGCTCGGCGTCGACCACGGTCACCTCGCCGGTGGCCTCGTCGACGATGTTGCGCCACAGCCGCTGCAGCAGCCGGTACTGGCCGACGACCGCGCGGGTGTCCCACGGCCGCGAGACGTCCAGCGGGCCCATCGCCATCTCGTACAGGCGCAGCGTGTCGGCTCCGTACTCGGCGCAGATCTCGTCCGGAGTGACCGCGTTCTTCAGGGACTTGCCCATCTTGCCCAGCAGCCGGGAGACCTTCTCGCCCTGGTGGTAGTAGGCGCCGTCGCGCTCCTCCACCTCGGCGGCCGGCACGGCGATGCCCCGGGCGTCGCGGTAGACGTAGGCCTGGATCATGCCCTGGTTGAACAGCTTGTGGAAGGGCTCCACGGAGGAGACGTGCCCCAGGTCGAACAGCACCTTGGACCAGAAGCGCGCGTACAGCAGGTGCAGTACGGCGTGCTCGGCGCCGCCCACGTACAGGTCGACGCCGCCGTGCGGCCGGCCTTCGCGGGGGCCCATCCAGTACTGCTCGATCTCGGGGTCGACCAGCCGCTCGCTGTTGTGCGGGTCCAGGTAGCGCAGCTCGTACCAGCAGGAGCCCGCCCAGTTGGGCATGGTGTTGGTCTCGCGGCGGTACTTCTTGGGACCGTCGCCCAGGTCCAGGGTGACGTTCACCCAGTTTTCGTTGCGCGACAGCGGCGTCTCCGGGGACGTGTTCGCGTCGTCCGGGTCGAAGGTGCGCGGCGAGTAGTCCTCGACCTCGGGCAGCTTCAGGGGCAGCATCGACTCGGGCAGCGGGTGGGCGACGCCGTCCTCGTCGTAGACGATCGGGAAGGGCTCGCCCCAGTAGCGCTGCCGGCTGAACAGCCAGTCGCGCAGCCGGAAGTTGACGGTGCCCTCGCCGATGCCCTCGCGCTCCAGCCACTGGGTGATGCGCGCCTTGGCCTCGACCACGCCCAGGCCGTCCAGCGAGATGTCGCCGTGGGAAGAGTTGATGATCTTCGCGTCGTAGGAGGCGAAGGCGTCGTCCCACGTCGAGGTGTCCGTGCCGCGGCCGTCGGTGGGCTCCACCACGCACACGATGGGCAGCTCGAAGGCGCGCGCGAAAGCGAAGTCGCGTGTGTCGTGAGCCGGGACGGCCATGATCGCGCCGGTGCCGTAGCCCATCAGGACGTAGTCGGCGATGAAGAAGGGGACCTGCTCCCCGTTGACCGGGTTGGTCGCGTACACGCCGGTGAAGACACCGGTCTTGTCCTTGGCCTCGGCCTGGCGCTCGACGTCGGACTTCGAGGCGGCCTGCGCGCGGTACGCGGCGACGGCCTCGCCCGGCGTCGCGTGACCGCCGGTCCACACGTCGTGGGTGCCCTCGGGCCAGGCGTCCGGGGTGAACTTGTCGACCAGGGGGTGCTCGGGGGCCAGCACCATGTAGGTCGCACCGAACAGGGTGTCCGGGCGCGTGGTGAAGACCGTGATCTGCTCGCCGTCCACGGGGAAGTCGACGCGGGCGCCCTCGGAGCGGCCGATCCAGTTGCGCTGCTGCAGCTTGATGGCCTCGGGCCAGTCCAGGGCGTCCAGGTCGTCCAGCAGACGGTCCGCGTAGGCGGTGATGCGCATGTTCCACTGGCGCAGCTTGGCCTTGAAGACGGGGAAGTTGCCGCGCTCGGAGCGGCCGTCGGCGGTGACCTCCTCGTTGGCCAGCACGGTGCCCAGCCCGGGACACCAGTTGACCGGCGCGTCGGAGGCGTAGGCCAGGCGGAAGTCGCTCAGGACGTCGGCGCGCTCGGCGGCGGACAGTTCCCCCCACGCGCGTGTGTGCCCCGGTACGGCAAGCTCACCGGACTCGAACCGGGCGACCAGCTCGGCGATGGGACGGGCCTTGTCGGCCTCGGCGTCGTACCAGGAGTTGAAGATCTGCAGGAAGATCCACTGCGTCCACTTGTAGTACTCCGGGTCGATCGTGGCGAACGACCGGCGCTTGTCGTACCCCAGCCCCAGCCGGCGCAGCTGGACCTTCATGTTCTCGATGTTGGCCTCGGTGGACACGCGCGGATGCGTGCCGGTCTGCACGGCGTACTGCTCGGCGGGCAGGCCGAAGGCGTCGAAGCCCAGGGTGTGCAGCACGTTGTGGCCGGTCATGCGCTGGAAGCGCGCGTACACGTCGGTCGCGATGTAGCCCAGCGGGTGGCCGACGTGCAGGCCCGCACCGGAGGGGTACGGGAACATGTCCATGATGAACTTCTTGGGCCGTGCGACCAGCTCGGGGTCGCCGGCCAGGTCGCCCTTGGGGTTCGGCGCCGCGTAGGTGCCCTCGGCGTCCCAGAAGTCCTGCCAGCGTGCCTCGATCTCGGCGGCCATGGCAGCCGTGTAGCGGTGCGGCGCGGCCTCTGCCGCGACGGCGGCGGCAGCGGGGTTCGTCTCGCTCATGGTCCTCAAAGCTCCATCGATCGTCTCTGCCAGCGGCTTGTCGTCCAGGAAACGAAAAATCCCCTCGCACAGGAGGGGACGCCGCGCCGATTCCGGACCGTCCGTTCACCGGCGGTCGGGACTGATCAGCGCGGCTCGCTAAGCAGAAGGCGTACAGCACGCATGGCGCTAGGGTACCGCAGGCCTTGAGCAGGCCGCGACGAACTTACGTATGCATGGTCGCGACAACGTTGCGGAGCCCAGAACGGGGGGTCAGAGCTGAACCAGAGTCAAAGGTTACTTCGCGTAACAGCTGCTATAGGACATCGCGCCAGCCACATTGTCGTTTCATAACAACGCAATAACTCAAACCTCGTACCCATCGGTATGGAGCCACTTAGAGTTCGGCAGCGGGACCGCTTTCCCGAAACTGCTCGGAGTTGCCCCCATGAACCCTCGTTCTAGTTACAGCTCGCTCCCCAAGCCCGGCCGGTCGGTCTACGGGTTGGCGACGGCTGTCGTCCTGGTCCTCATACCCGTGGTCGTGCTGGTCGGCGGCGACCAGATGCAGGCCTTCCTCAACTTCGGTGCGGGCGTCCTGTCTCTGGTATGCCTGACCTGCTCGGTCATCTGGGGTCTCGTCGCCCAGGACCGGCTCATCCTCAACACGCGTCAGCGGATCCTCGCGCAGGGCGTCCACCGCGTGACCGCCGTGGGCTCGATCGCCTTCCTCGTGGTGCACATCACGGTCAAGCTGGCGCTGGAGCACACCGTCCTGATCGCCGCGCTGATCCCCTTCAGCCTGGGCGTCAAGGGCAGCGCCGGGCTCATCGGCCTCGGCTCCCTGGCCGCGCTGCTCATGATCTTCGTGGGCATCACCGGCGCCCTGCGCAACCAGTTCGCCGCACCGGCCGAGGTCGCCGCCCGCTGGCGCGCGATGCACATGCTGGCCTATCCGGCGCTGTGCGCGGCCCTCATCCACGGCCTGTTCGCAGGGCGCGCCGCCAAGCCGTTCTTCATGATCTCCTACGAGCTCTGCCTGGTCGGCGTCATGGCCGCCCTCGCCCTGCGCGCCGCCCCGCGCCCGTTCAAGCGCAAGGTCGCCGACCGGATCACCGCCGTTCTGGGCACGCAGGACCGCTCCGCCATGGACGGTCTGGAGGCGTCACGCGCGCGCGTGTCGGAGACCGGATCGTCCGCGCTGCCCGGCTACGAGGGCCGCTCCGGCCGCTCGCCGCTGACCGACACCATGAGCTCCACGCGGATGGCACCCCCGTCGTCGCCGCTGTACGACACGCCGGCCACGCCCGAGCCCGCCAACGGCTTCGCGGCCGCCTACCGCGCCGTCAACACGCCGCCGCGCGGTCAGCAGCCGCCCTACGTGGCCGACCAGACGGCACGCATGGGCATGCCCTTCGACCTGCAGCAGGCCACAGAGGCGATTCCGCGCGTCGACAACGGCGGCAGCACCTCGGGCAGTTGGCCGGTCCCGTCCCCGCCGCCGGTCGGCGAGGCTCCGCCGTCCGCCTACGACCCCCTCCAGGACACGGGATTCAACATCCCGGTCTATGGCAATCCGGGCGCCGGCGGGTACGGCGCACGTGACGTGTACGACACCGGTGAGACGAATCAGGCCTACGGCGCGTACAACCAGAACGACACGTACAACAGCGGTCCCGCCAGTGAACCATCGCCCGGCGCGTCGTTCGACGCACCGGGTTCGGGCGAACCTTGGAACACGCCTTCCGGAGGCTATAGGTGAACGAGGCCCTGCCCGACGTCCCAGAAGTCCGCGTGGTCGGCCTTCCGCAGCTCACGTCGGGCTTCGACCTTGTCGAAAGACTCGACCTGCCCATGCACCTCAAGGTGCACGGGCCGCTCGAACCCCTGGGCGGAGAGGCTCTCGCGAAGCTCTCCGAGAACATCAACCTGAAGGGCCGCGGCGGCGCGGGCTTCCCCTTCCACAAAAAGCTGCGCTCGGTCGCGGAGGCGGCGATCAAGCGCGGCGTCCGGCCGGTCGTCGTCGTCAACGGCAGCGAGGACGAGCCGGCCTGCCGCAAGGACACGGTGCTCATCAACCGTGCCCCGCACCTCATCCTGGACGGCGCGCTGCTGGTCGCGGAGGCGCTGGGAGCCCGCACGCTCGTGGTGGGGGTCACCCGCGAATCCACCCAGCGCTCCATGGAGGCCGCGCTCGCCGAGCGCGGCCTCAGCAACGGGCGCCGATCGGCGCTCAAGGCGTTCGTCCAGCGCAACCCGATCCGCATGGTCACCGGCGCCGCCGCGTCGCTGATCCGCTCCATCGACGGCGGTCCGCCGATCCCGCCCGGCCGCAAGGTCAGCGCCTCGCAGAACGGCGTCGGCGGCGCGCCCACCCTGCTGTCCAACGCCGAGACGTTCGCGCAGCTGGCCATCGCGGCCCGCATCGGCCCCGAGCGCTACGGAAACACCGGCCTGTACGACGAGCCGGGGACCGTCATGCTGACGGTCTCCGGCGCGGTCGCCCGCCCGATGGTGATCGAGGTCCCCACGGGCGTCCCGCTGCGTTACGTCCTTCAGCTCGCCGGCGCCCCGCCGGTGCCCCAGGGCGTGCTGACCGGCGGTTACCACGGCAAGTGGATCGACGCGGCCACGGTCAACGAGGCGATCGTCTCCCGCAACTCCCTGGACGCGGTGGGCGGTGCCCTCGGCGCCGGCGCGATCCTGCCGATCAGCCAGGAGACCTGTCCGCTGGGCGAGTCGTTGCGGGTGGCGCAGTGGCTGGCCGACGAGAGCGCGGGCCAGTGCGGTCCCTGCTACCTCGGTCTGCCGGCCGCCGCGCGCGGCATGGAGGACATCCTCAACGGCGGCGGCCCGGCCGCCCTCGAGGCGCTCAAGCAGGTCGCCAAGAACGTCAAGCGGCGCGGTGCGTGCTCCCACCCGGACGGCTCCGCGATGTTCCTCGAGTCGACCATCAAGGCGTTCACCGACGACCTGGCCGCCCATGTCCTCGGCAACGGCTGCGGACGGCCCGTGGAGGGCGTTCTGCCGCTCTTCGAGGCCGGTACGGCCCCGGCGGGCATCACGAGCGGCAGCGCGGCGGAGGACAGCGGCTCCAGCCGTCAGAAGATCTTCGTGGACTGGACGCTCTGCCGCGGGCACGGCCTGTGCGCCGACATCCTCCCGGAGGTGTTCCAACTCGGCGCCGACGGCTTCCCGACCGTGGCCCAGGCCAAGGTGCCGCAGTACGCCGAGGCCAAAGCTCTACGCGCGGTGCGTCGCTGCCCGGCGCTGGCCCTGCGCATCGAGGAGGACACGCGCGCGCAGGCGCCCGCCCGCAACCTGCCGGTCCTCTCCCAGGGTCGCGGCCGCCGCGCCCTGGGGCGCTGAGCTGTACGACGCCGCCCAGTACGGCGCCGAGCCGCGGACGACGAGACGACAAGGGGCCGCCTGTGATCAGGCGGCCCCCGCTCGTTCGACGACCGTCCCCGACAACATTCCCGACGGCCTCAACGGCCTCTGAACGCAAAAAGATCCCGCCGGATCGTGTTCGATCCGGCGGGATCTGCTGTGGAGCTAAGGAGAATTGAACTCCTGACCTCCTGCATGCCATGCAGGCGCTCTACCAACTGAGCTATAGCCCCTCGTGGTCGAGCGGCGAAGCCGCATATCGACCGTGTCGCCGGGTTTCCCTGGCGGCGACGCCAACATTACCGGTACGGGGGGTGGACCACCAAATCGTTTCCGCCCTGTCCGCTTTCGCCGGATATGCGAGGTCGGGCGGCGTCAAGAAGTCGGCCGACGTCAAGCGGTGACGAACGAATAGAACCGCTTGAGCGTGCAGTGCTCTTCCAGGAGCCGCCCGTAGATCGGCTCGCCCTCCAGTTCGCGGTACGTCTCGATCGGGTCGCCCTTTATGATCAGCGCCCGCGCGCATTCCTCGCACCAGTACTGGAAGTCGGGGTTGACCGGCTCCATGTCACGGACGATCGGGGTGCCGCTGCCGCACCAGTCGCACTTTCGCCTGTGTGCACCCATCGATCAGCTCCAGCTGTGGCCGCAGGCCGTGCACACGTAGGACGTCCCGCCGTTGTCGCCGAGCACCAGGGCCACATGACCGGAACCGCAGGAGGGGCAGCTGAGGCGGGTGGCCTTGTCCCGTGTCAACGCCACTTCGGAGAGGTGGCCGCCCTCTCCGAGGATGCTCGCAGGCATCGCTACTCCCTCCCGTCGGGCCGCGCCCCCTTCCGGCCGTTTGATTCTGCCACGGCCGGACCAATACGGTCAGCGACGCCTCAGTACCAGTCCGGACACGGCACCGAGGACGGCTGTCGTAGCGAGCGCGAACATGCATGTGAGAAGCGCTTCCGCAGAGGTATACGCCGCCGGGGCCCCAAGTGACTCAAGCCGGTTGTAGAACAGTGTGCCGAAGACCGCCACGCCGATCAGCTGCCCGAGCTGGGTGACCGTGGCCAGCAGCCCGCTGGCGTCCGCGGCGTCCTCGGGCCGCACCGCCGCCAGCGCCCCGGTCAGCGTCGGGCTGAAGGCGAGCGCGAGCCCGGCGCCCACACCGGCGTACGCGACGCACGGCCACACGCCCCCGTGGTCACCGCCTTCGAAGGCCAGCCCCACACCGGTCACCGACAGCGCGGTGAGCGCGAACCCGACCGTGGCCGGCGACCGCCGCCAGGGCGCGGGCCACCGGCGCCAGGTGAGCCCGACCATCCCGAACACGACCGCGGTCGGCGCGAAGGTCAGGCCGGCGCGCAAGGCGCTGTAGCCGAGGCCGCCCTGGACGTGCAGGGTCAGCACGAACAGGAAGCCGCCGTTGACCGCCATCACGACCATGACCCGCAGGACGGCCAAACCCATTCCCGGGTGGCGCAGCACGCGAGGGGCGATCAGCGGGGCCCCGCCGCGCCGGGCCAGCCGCGCCTCGTAACCGCAGAACGCGACGAACGCGAGCGCGCCGACGGCCATGGACAGCCAGGACCACCACGGCCATCCCTCGTCCTGCCCGAGCACCAGCGGCACCGTGACCAGCGACACGGCCGCACCCAGAAGCACGAGACCGGGCCAATCGGCCCCGCGCGCCCCTTCGCGCGCCCCGCGCGCCGCCGCGTCCGGTCCCACGGCCTCTCCCACGCCCCCGCCCCGCGGCAGGACGCGCCTGCCGACGACCAGCAGGACCAGGCCCACCGGCACGTTGACGAGGAACACCGGACGCCAGCCCGCGCCCAGCAGGTCGGCGCTGACCAGAACGCCGCCGGCCACCTGCCCGGCCGCCGCGCCGACGGCGATGACCGCCGAGTAGACGCCCAGCGCCCGCACCCGGGCCTCCCCGGTGAACGTGCGCTGGATCAGGCTGAGCACCTGCGGGATCATCACCGCCGACCCGGCGCCCTGCACCAGCCGGAACGCGATCAGCTCAGTGCTGCCCCCGGCCAGCCCGCAAGCCAGCGAAGCGGCCGTGAAGAGGGCGAGCCCGGCGAGATGGACCCGTCCGTGTCCGAACCGGTCGCCGAGGCGAGCGCCGGTGATCAGCAGTACGGAATAGGTGATGGCGTAGCCGGCGACGACCAGTTGGAGTTCCGCGCCGGAGGCGTTCAGGTCGGAACCGATCGTGGGGGCCGCGACGTTCACGATGAAGACGTCGAGCAGTGCCATGAACTGGGCTGCGAGCACGACCGCCAGCAGCCGCCGGGGCCGATTGTCAGTGCCGGGGTCTTTACTGGCGGCAGGCGGTGAAACGGGTGGAACGGGCGCGGGGACCGGGCTCGTCCCGGATGTCGTCGTCATGCCGTCGAGCGTGACGAGGATCCGGTACGGGTGCCGAGAGCCCGTCGATGCTGGTACTGACAGCACCTGGCAGAGACCGGACGGGGGATCGACCATGGGGGACGTGACGATGGGGACACGGACAGGAACGGGGACGACGAGGGCGGCGACCGGAGCCGCCGGGGAAGCGCCGCGGACCGTGCCCGGCCCGCGCAGGACGCATCGGCGCCGGCCCGAGCTGGCCGCCTTCCTGCGCAGCAGGCGCGCCCGGGTGACGCCGGGCGATGTCGGGATGCCGCCCGGGCTACGGCGGCGCACACCGGGACTGCGGCGCGAGGAGGTGGCCCAGCTCTCGGGGGTGGGCGTCACCTGGTACACGTGGCTGGAGCAGGGTCGGCCGATCAACGCCTCCGCGCAGGTCCTGGACGCCGTGGCGCGCACCCTGCGGCTCGACCCGCCGGAGCGGGAGCACCTGTACCACCTGGCGGAGGTGCCCTGCGTGTCCGCGCCCGAAGCCCTGGTGCAGAGCGTGGGTCCGGAGGTCCAGGGCATCATCGACGCCCTGGCGCCCCTCCCGGCGGTGGTCTACAACTCGCGTTACGACGTCCTGGCCGCCAACTCCGTCTACCGCGCTCTGTTCGCGGCTCTGTTCGTCGCTCCGGCGGCCGAGCTGCCCTCCAGGGGGCCGGCGAACGTCCTGTGGCGACTGTTCACCCTGCGGGAGGAGGACTGCCCGCTGCTCCTCCGGGACAAGGAGCTGCCGGTGATGGTGGCGACCCTGCGGGCGTCGTACGGACTGCATGCCGGCGAGCCGGCCTGGGAGGACTTCATATGCGGGCTGGCGCAGGCCAGTCCCCTGTTCGCACGGCTCTGGGCGTCCGGTGACGTCTCGGAGCCCGGCAGTCGCGTGAAGGTCTTCCGGCACGAGGCGGGCGTGCTGCGGATGACGTCCACGTCACTGTCGATCAACGGGATGCCGGAGTGCCGGATCGTCGTCTACACGCCGGACGACGAGGAGACGGTGCGGCTCACGGCCCTGCTGTGGAAGGAGACGACAAAAGATCCCGCCCCCTGAGGGACGGGATCTTCGTGAGGCGATCTCGACCGGTTCCCGCTGATTCCATCGATCTTTGACAACTCAACAGAGTGTCGACCGACTGATCCAACCGATCAATCTGTGGAGCTAAGGAGAATTGAACTCCTGACCTCCTGCATGCCATGCAGGCGCTCTACCAACTGAGCTATAGCCCCTTGCGTTCTTCCCGCTCGGCGGTGCGAACAAGAAGAACTTTAGCCTGCGACCTGCCGGAAAGTGAAATCCGGCCCCGCCGGCCGAAGCGGCCGTTCAGTCGTCGTCGCCGAGCACGGGTTCGGGCAGGGTGCCGGCGTTGTGCTCCAGCAGACGCCAGCCCCGCGCGCCCTCGCCGAGGACCGACCAGCAGCAGTTGGAGAGACCGCCGAGGCTCTCCCAGTTGTGCGCGTCCAGGCCGAGGAGGCGACCGATGGTGGTGCGGATGGTGCCGCCGTGACTGACGACGACGAGCGTGCCGTCGTCGGGCAGCTTCTCGGCGTGCCGCAGCACGACCGGGGCGGCCCGGTCGGCCACCTCGGTCTCCAGTTCGCCGCCGCCGCGGCGGACCGGCTCACCGCGCTTCCACGCGGTGTACTGCTCGCCGTGACGGGCGATGATCTCCTCGTGCGTCAGCCCCTGCCAGGAGCCCGCGTACGTCTCGCGCAGGGCCTCGTCGTAGCTGACGGGCAGGCCGGTGAGAGCGGCGAGTTCGGCAGCCGTGTTCGCGGCCCGGGACAGGTCCGAGGCGACGATCGCGTCGGGCTGGAGGGAGGCCAGCAGCCGGGCGGCGCGGCGGGCCTGGGCCGCGCCGGTCTCGGTCAGCTCGACGTCCGTCGTGCCCTGGAAGCGGCGCTCCACGTTCCAGGCGGTCTGGCCGTGCCGCCAGAGGATGACGCGGCGGCCGCGCCCCGGTTCACGGGACGCGGCGGTCTGCGCGCGGGCAGTCACCGCAGCTCCCCGAATCCGGCGTCGGCGTCCTCCTCGGCCTGCAGTTTGGCGTGCTCCTGGGCCTTGCCGCGGGTCGCCTTGGCGTCGTCGGGCAGTTCCAGCTCGGGGCAGTCCTTCCACAGCCGCTCGAGGGCGTAGAAGACACGCTCCTCGCTGTGCTGGACGTGGACGACGATGTCGACGTAGTCGAGCAGGATCCAGCGGGCGTCGCGGTCGCCCTCACGGCGTACCGGCTTGGCCCCGAGCTCCTTGTGGAGGCGCTCCTCGATCTCGTCGACGATCGACTTGACCTGACGGTCGTTGGGGGCGGAGGCCACCAGGAAGGCGTCCGTGATCGACAGCACGTCGCTGACGTCGTAGGCGATGATGTCGTGCGCGAGCTTGTCGGCTGCCGCCTGGGCGGCGGTCTGGATGAGCTCGATGGAGCGGTCAGTGGCGGTCACTACATGGCTTTCCGTCGGTGGGCACTTGTCCTCAAGGGTCTCACGGACCGCCGACGCGGCCCCACGTGATGCGCGGGATCACGCGGGGACACCTCCGACCGGCCCCCGCGGTCGCCTCCGCCTCCGCCGCAGGACGCGCGGACCACCCGGGCGACCGGACGGCTCACCCGGTCGCGGAGGGCTTGTAGTCCTCGCCCAGGACGACCGCGACGTCGGCGTTCCCGGAGACGGCGCCCTTCTTCACGGCGTCGGCGTCCAGACCCAGCGTCTTGGCCACCTCGGAGGCGTTCTCCTTCTCGGCGGGGTCGGCGTAGAGCACGCGGGAGGCGGTCTTCGTGCCGGAGGCGCTGCCTGCTTCCAGGAAGGTGAAGCCGCCGTTGAGGAGGACCACGCGCGCGTCCTCGGTGTTGGCCTTGGCGCCGCTGGCGTTCTGCACCGAGACGCTGACGGCCGCGTCCTTGTCGGGGCTCTTCGCGGTGCCGCCGAGGACGTCCTTGACGACGCTCGCACTGGCCTCGGCGCTGAGCGTGCCGTCGTTCTGGACCGGCAGCAGCGCGGTCTTGTAGTCGCCGCCCTTGGCGAGGTCGGCGAGCTTGGCGAGGAAGGCGCCGAGGTCCTTGTCCGTCAGGGACGGATCGAGGATCTGGGCCAGGGTCTGGACGGTGACGGTCGCGCCCTGCGCGTCGGAGGACACCTTGCGCAACACGCCCTGCATGACCTGGCCGAACCGCTGCAGCTGGGCGTTCTGGGCCTCTCCCGACGCGCGGTAGGTGGCGTAGGCGACGGCCATCTTGCCGCTGAGCGTCTGGTTCTCGCCCTTGGCGACGAGCGGGGCCTGGCCCTTCTTGGCGGCCGGGTCGGGCACGGCCGCGTCGGTGTCGACCTCGATGTTGCCGACGAGGTCGACGAGGTTCTGCAGATAGGGAGTGTCGAGCCGCCAGGTGCCCTGGATGCTGGTCCCGAGCACCGTGTCCAGCGCTTCGCGCGTCCCGGCGGAGCCGTCGTCGTCGACGGACTTGGCGAGGGTCGTCGTGGCGCCGTCGTCGTTCGTGAGGACGAGGGAGTTGGGCAGCAGGACGGTGGTGGCCTGCTTGGTGGTGGCGTTGTCGACGAGGAGCACCGTGGAGGTGCCGCCTCCCGTGGTGTTGTGCAGGTGGACGACGACCACGTCACGCTTCTGGGCGCCGGCGGTCGTGGTCTTGGCGTCCGAGTCCGAGGACGACGACAGCCCGGGCAGTTTGCCGACGTACCCGAGGTAGCCCACGCCGCCGACCGCGACCAGCGCCAGTGCCACGGCGAGGGCGACGACGCGGCTGCGGGCGCGGCGCTTGGCCTCCTCGCGGCGCTCGGTGCGGTTCTCGGTGAAGTTCAGCCAGTCGATGACGTCCTCGGAGTCACCGCCCTGCTCCTCCACGAACGCGAACTGCTCGGTGCGGTAATCCCGTTGCTGTCCTGCGGGAGCGTCGGACGTACCGCGTGCGCCGGACGTCGGGTCGTCGGCGTCGCGGTCCGTCTCGGCCGCCCCGGTCTCGACGGGACCGGCCTGCTGGGGGATGTAGGCGGTCTGTTCGGCGACCCGGGACTGTTCGATCCGGGGCTGCTGTCCGCTGGCGGCGGTCTGCCCGTAGGGGTCGTACGAGACCTGCGTGGCGGAGCCGTAGGGGTCGTACCCGCCGGGGCCCGGCCGGTCCGTGTCGTAGCCCGGGGCGGCCGGCTGTCGTCCGGTGTCGTAGCCCGGCGTGGTCGGCTGTCGGCCGGTGTCGTACGGGTCGTAGGCGGGCGTCTGCTGCTGCCCGCCCGCGGCATAGGGGTCGTAGCCGTAGTCGTACCCCTGCTGCTCTCGCCGGCCCTGCTGTCCTTGCTGACCCTGGTGCCCGTAGTCGTAGGACTGCTGCGGCGCCTGCTGGGGCGGGACCTGTCGGTAGACGGGCTGGCCGTACTCGTCGTAGCCGACGAGTTCGTACTGGTCGTCCCCGTACCCCGCGTCGTATCGGTCGTTCACCGGCACCCCTCTCGGCTCACTCGCCGCGGTACAGCTCGCGCTTGTCGATGTAGCGCACGACTCCGTCGGGCACCAGGTACCAGACGGGGTCGCCCTTGGCGACTCTCGCACGGCAGTCCGTCGAGGAGATGGCGAGCGCGGGGACCTCGACGAGCGAGACGCCGCCCTCGGGCAGGCCCGGGTCCCTGAGGTTGTGCCCGGGCCGGGTGACGCCGATGAAGTGCGAGAGGGCGAACAGCTCCTCGCTGTCCCGCCAGGTAAGGATCTGGCCCAGGGCGTCGGCGCCGGTGATGAAGAAGAGGTCCGTGTCGGGGTTGAGGGCCCGCAGGTCACGGAGGGTGTCCACGGTGTAGGTGGGGCCGCCGCGGTCGATGTCGATGCGGCTGACCGAGAACTGCGGGTTCTCGGCGGTCGCGATGACCGTCATCAGGTAGCGGTCCTCGGCCGGGGAGACGCTGCGGTGGGTCTTCTGCCAAGGCTGCCCGGTCGGGACGAACACGACCTCGTCCAGGTGGAACTGCGCGGCGACCTCACTGGCCGCCACGAGGTGTCCGTGGTGGATCGGATCGAACGTTCCGCCCATGACGCCGAGGCGGCGCTTGCCCGGGTTCCGCGGGCCGGTAGGCATGTCCTGCTCTCCCATGCGTGCAGACCCTACCGGCCCGGTCCGCGGGCTCCGGCCCGCGGTCGTCCGGAGCGTCCCGCTATGCCGGACTCCCCGTCGGTGAACACCTGTCGGCTCAGCGGTCGCGGTTGAAGCGGGTGGTGATCCACAGCAGGAGCAGCAGGACGAGGAACGCGCTGCCGCCGGTGACCAGGGGGCTCAGGCTCTCGTGGTTGCCACCGTGCTCCCCGCCCTCGGCGGCGAGGGTGACCAACTGGGCAGCGGCGCTGTGAAGGCTCATCTTCGGCAGGACCTATCCGATGGAGGTCCCCCGCTCGACCGGGGCCGAGAGTGGGGGAAGGCGGGAAAAGACGTCGGCCCATGGTAAGCGTGAGGGTCGGCGGCGATCACGCCGACTCCGCCATCGGGAACCTTCGCGACGGCTCAGTCGTCCTTCCGCTTGTAGCCCCGCAACAAGAACCACGCGGTGAGCACACAGCCCAGAATCATCACGATCAGTACGACACGGAGCAGATTTCCCGCCCCCTGCTGCTGGGCGGCTTCGGTGAGCCAGGCGGCTGCGGGGTGGTGCTCCATGGGGCGGGACTCCTTAGGTGTAGTGCCCGTCCAAGGTAACTCCGCCTAGGGTGGGCTCTGCTTCGGGGGCGCAAAGGGCCGCACAAGGGTCCGTAAAGGGTCAGGTAAAGGCCACACAGACGCACATGGGGGAAGACATGTCCGACGAAGGCCACGAGCACCACGACGCCGGTCACGAGAAGGTGCCGAGCAGGCAGCGCAGGCGCTTCCCGGGAATCTCCTCGCGTGCGTACGAGCACCCGGCGGACCGCTCCGCGCTGGTGGCGCTGCGCAAGCTGAGCGGCTTCGACACGGTGTTCAAGGCCCTCAGCGGGCTGCTGCCCGAGCGGAGCTTGAGGCTGCTGTTCCTGTCCGACTCGGTGCGGGTCTCCGACCAGCAGTTCGCGCACCTCAACGACATGCTGCGGGACGCCTGCTACATCCTGGACCTGGAGAAGGTCCCGCCCATGTACGTCAACCAGGACCCGCAGCCCAACGCCATGTGCATCGGCCTGGACGAGCCGATCATCGTCGTCACCACCGGGCTCGTCGAGCTGCTCGACGAGGAGGAGATGCGCGCGGTCGTCGGCCACGAGGTGGGCCACGCCCTGTCCGGCCACGCCGTGTACCGCACGATCCTGCTGTTCCTGACCAACCTGGCGATCCGGGTCGCCTGGATCCCGCTGGGCAACCTCGCGATCATGGCGATCGTGACGGCGCTGCGCGAGTGGTTCCGCAAGTCGGAGCTGTCCGCCGACCGCGCGGGTCTGCTCGTCGGCCAGGACCTCAAAGCCTCGATGCGCGGTCTGATGAAGATCGCCGGCGGCAACCATCTGCACGAGATGAACGTGGACGCGTTCCTGCAGCAGGCGGAGGAGTACGAGGCCTCCGGCGACCTGCGTGACTCGGTGCTGAAGATCCTCAACGTGCTGCCCCGCACCCACCCCTTCTCCACCGTGCGCGCGGCCGAACTGAAGAAGTGGGCGGAGTCCCGTGACCACCAGCGGATCATGGACGGTCACTACCCGCGGCGCGACGAGGACAAGAACACCTCGGTCACGGACTCCTTCCGCGAATCGGCCGCCCACTACGCGACCAGCGTGAAGGGTTCCAAGGACCCCCTCATGAAGCTGGTCAGCAACATAGCCGGCGGGGCGGGCGACCTGGGCGGCAGGGTGCGGCGCGGCTTCGGCGGATTCACCGGCCCGGCTCCGTCGGACGACCGGTCGCCGCGCAACGGTTCGGAGGGCCCGGACGGCGCCGACGGCACGGACGGGCCGAAGGACACGCCCCCGCGCGACGCGAACTGAGGGCGGCGCGGTCCCGGCTGCGGAGACCGGAGCGACACCCGCCCGCCACCCCGCCGACCGCCGACCCACCGGCGGCCGCCAGCCACCGGTGACGGACGACCGATCCTGATTCCGGCTCCCCATCCCACATCGATTCCGGCTCCGGCTCCGGCTCCCACATCGGCCGCGTAGACGCCTGGCTGCGATCACACCTGGGGTTGGGCGCTGGTCGCCAGGGTGCCGCAGAGCGCGGTCGTGCCGTCGGTCGCGTAGGGGTCCGTGCCGGCCGGGCCGCCCGTCTTCGCGGTCTCGCCGGCGAGCAGGGGGCGCAGACGGCTCGTGGAGTCCTCGGCGCAGGAGAGGGGCCCGGCCTGGACGTAGGACACGGCCAGCTGGACCTGGTGGGTGCGCAGGTCGCCGCGGTCGAATCGGAAGTGCAGCTCGCGGCGGACGGTGAAGAGGGAGGCCGCGGCGCCCGTCTTCGCGCCGGTGGGGCGCAGCGCGTAGACGAAGGTGTGGTCGGCGGTCACCTCCAGGGTCGAGGAGTCGGTCTCGGCGGCCTGCAGGGTGCCCTGGACGCGGATCTTGGGGTCGGCCAGCTCGACCCGGGCCGGGTCGAAGCGGACCAGCCAGCCGGTCGGAGCGTGCCGCCCGTCGGCGCTCGGACGGCTGAAGCTCTCGTCGAACTGGTCGAGCTGGTCGGCGTCGACCAGCGCGCGCACGGGCCGCACCTGCTGCCCGGTGAGCACCTCCGGGTAGAGGGAGGAGTGCACGATGTAGTCCTTGGCCGTGGTCAGGGCGGTGACCACCTGGCCGTCGGAGAAGTGCGCGGTCCTCCGGGAGGCGGGCAGCGGGATGCCCTCGGCGCCGAAGCGGAACTGCGCGGCGGGGCTGTGCGCGAACAGCGACTCGGCGGCGGCCGCCCCGGGCACGACGCCCTGCGGGGAGAGCGGGATGACGGTCATCCGCAGGGGCTCGACGGGCCGGAGCGCCGCCGGGTTCTGGTACGGGCTGCGCAGGCCCATGTAGACGGCCGTGCCGAAGGCCACGGCGACCAGCAGGACCAGGATCAGCACCTGCCGGGACAGTCCCCGGCGCAGAGCAGGACGACGGCGGACGGCGGGCGCGTGGTCGGTCAGGCGTTCCTGGGCGGACGACTCCTGGATACGGGCAGCGCGGACGAACGATTCGTCGAAGACGACGGATCGGTACTCGTCCTCGCTACCTCCGGAAGTGCCTTCGGGTGTCCCCTCCGGTGGGTCTCCAGGCCCGGCCATACTTTCAGAGTAGGTCGCGCGGAGCTCAGGTAAACGCCCGGCCGCACCACAACTTATGACAGGTACTCACCAGCTTTGCCCCTGTCGGCGGGGTCTTCGCACGACACTGCGTCGCACAGGCGTTCAGGGGGTGCGAGGGACCGCCGGGACGGGTGGCCGGGAGTAGTCGGCGGACGCGGACGGGGGCGGCACGCTCCCCTGTTCGAGGCCGGTGGTGGCGGGCGGCGGCACCTGGTCCCGGCTGCCCGAGGACGAGCCCCGGTAGACCGCGGCGAAGGCCAGTGCGACCATGCCGATGCCCATCACGAGGGCGAGCATCCAGGCCACCGCGCGGTGCCAGCGGATCTGCTTGCCGTAGGCGCCGGGAGCGCCGTAGCGGCGTTCCCAGGCTTCGGGGAGGTCGGCGTCGTCCAACTCGTCGAGGTTCGGATCATGGCCGAAACCGCCGGCCCCGTAGGGGTCGTCGTAGCGGTCGCCTCTGGCGCGGGCCCGGCGGGCCTCGGCCTCGGAGGCCTTGGCTCTCGCCTCCGCGGCGGCCAGGAGGCGCTCGACGGCGGTCGGCTCGTGCACCACGGCCGCCTGCACGAAGGCCTCGTCGAAGACCACGGCGGCGAACTCTTCGTCCGACACCCCGCGGTCGTGATCGTCGTCGGGATCCCAGCCGTCAGGGAACGGCAAACCCCCCACGTCCTCCGGCACGGATCCAGAGTAGACCTGGGGGGTCGATTTGGGCAGACGACAGGGAAATTCGTCCACCGGATGAGACGCCTCTCACGGCCGTCGACAACCGGCCCGTCCGCCTTCGTGCGGCAGGGTGCGACGGCCGCTGTCAGCGCCGTACGTGCCCGTCGCCGGTGACGATGTACTTGGTGCTGGTCAGTTCCGGCAGGCCCATCGGGCCCCGGGCGTGCAGCTTCTGGGTGGAGATGCCGATCTCCGCGCCGAAGCCGAACTGACCGCCGTCGGTGAAACGGGTGGAGGCGTTCACGGCCACCGTGGTGGAGTCGACCAACTGGGTGAACCGGCGGGCCGCCTGCTGCGAGGTGGTGACGATCGCCTCGGTGTGACCGGAGGTCCACAGCCGGATGTGCTCGACGGCCTTGTCCAGCGAGTCGACGACGGCGGCGGCGATGTCGTAGGAGAGGTACTCCGTCTCCCAGTCCTCCGGGGTCGCCTCCACGACGGTCGCCTTGGAGTCCTTGGCGTAGGCCAGGACCCGCTCGTCGGCGTGGACCGTCACGCCCGCCTCGGCGAGGGCGTCGAGCGCGCGGGGCAGGAACTCGGGGGCGATGGCCTGGTGGACCAGGAGGGTCTCGGCGGCGTTGCAGACGCTGACCCGGTGCGCCTTGGAGTTGATCAGGATGTCGATGGCCATGTCCAGGTCGGCGTGGGCATCGACGTAGACGTGACAGTTGCCGGTGCCGGTCTCGATGACCGGGACGGTGGACTGCGTGACGACGGTCCGGATGAGCGACGCGCCGCCGCGCGGGATGAGGACGTCGACCAGTCCGCGGGCACGCATCAGCTCGCCGACGCTCTCCCGCCCCTCTCCCGGCACCAACTGCACGGCGTCGGCGGGCAGCCCGGCCCCGCCGACGGCGTCGCGGAGCACCCGGACGAGGGCCGTGTTCGACTCGTAGGCGGAGGACGAGCCGCGCAGCAGGACGGCGTTGCCCGACTTCAGGCAGAGGGCGGCGGCGTCCACGGTGACGTTGGGACGGGCCTCGTAGATGATGCCGACGACGCCGAGCGGGACGCGGACCTGACGCAGGTCGATCCCGTTGGGGAGGGTGGAGCCGCGGACGACCTCACCGACCGGGTCGGGCAGCGCGACGACGTCCCGCACGTCCGAGGCGATGGCCCGCACCCGCTCGGGGGTGAGGGTCAGCCGGTCGACGATCGCCTCGCTGGTGCCCGCCTCGCGTGCCTTCGCGATGTCCTTCGCGTTGGCCTCGACGATCTCGCTCGTCCGGACCTCCAGCGCGTCCGCGATGGCGAGCAGCGCGTCGTCCTTCACGGCACGCGGCAGCGGCGCGAGATCGGCGGCGGCCGCCTTGGCGCGGTAGGCGGCGCGGGTGACCGGGGACATGGAGTCGTACGGCGAGAGCGTGGTCATAAGCAAAGGGTAGTGCGCCGCACCGGCCGGTTCACCGCTCGTTTCACCCGCCGAGACGTGCCCGGACACGCGCACACCTGCCGAGTCCGCCTTGCGGTGACGAGTCAGTACGGGTGGACGCCCACCGGGGTCGCCGGCGCCGGGCCGTACCCCTCGGCGATGCGCTGGTGGTAGGTCTGGCGGTCGATGACCTCCAAGCCGACGATCTCCCAGGGCGGAAGCCCGGCGGTCTGGCGGTGCTCGCCCCACAGCCGCAGCGCGACGGCGGCCGCGTCGTGCAGGTCGCGGGCCTCCTCCCAGTACCGGATCTCGGCGTGGTCGCCCGCGTATCTGCTGGTCAGGAGGAAGGGATGGTCGTGGGCGAGCTGTTCGAGAGCGCGCCGGACCTCCTTCAGCGGGGCCTGTTCGCCGGAGACGCTCAGGGTCACGTGCCACAGCCGGGGGACGTCCACGGGCTGCCCGCCCGTAGACTCGGCGACCTCCCGGGCCCGGTAGGTCTCGCCGGCCGCCACGCTGGTCAGGGCGCGCTCCTCGCCCGGCGGACGCGACGGCGCGCCCGCGGTGCGCGACGACGCCCCGCCCGCCGTGCGCGACGCCGTCGCACCGGTCCCGCCGGTACTCCCACGGGCCGCTGCCGCCCCAGGGCGCACTCGTCTCACGACGGCCTCCTTCACGCGGCGCTCGTGCGGATCGTGTACCGCGCTCGCTCACCGAGCTCCCGCGGATTGTCCCTGAGACAAAGTTGAGCAGGCCGCACGGCTCCGTGGGGCGGTTTCAGGGAACGTCCCCCACCGGTACGGTCCGTTCGAGCGGGTTTACGGGTGCAGGATCACCAGGTCGTCCCGGTGGACGACCTCGCGCTCGTACTCCGCGCCGAGTTCCCGCGCCAGCTCCCGCGTCGACCGCCCGATCAGCTGGGGGATCTCCTTGGCGTCGAAGTTGACGAGTCCGCGGGCCACCGCGTGCCCCCGGGCGTCGCGCAGCTCCACCGGGTCGCCCGCGCTGAACTCGCCTTCGACGGAGGCGATCCCGGCGGGCAGCAGCGAGGTGCGCCGTTCGACGACCGCGCGCACCGCGCCGTCGTCCAGCGTCAGCGACCCCTGCGGGGTGGACGCGTGCTGCAGCCACAGCAGCCGGTCGGCCGAGCGCTTGCCGGTGGCATGGAAGAAGGTGCCGGTGTCCCCGCCGGCGAAGGCTTCGGCCGCGTGGACGGCGCTGGTGAGGACCACGGGGATGCCGGCGGCCGCCGCGATCCGGGCGGCCTCGACCTTGGTGAGCATGCCGCCGGTTCCGACGCCCGCCTTGCCGGCGCTGCCGATCTCGACGTGGGCCAGGTCCTCCGGGGCCCGGACCTCGGCGATGCGCGAGGTGCCCGGCCTGCTGGGGTCGCCGTCGTAGACGCCGTCGACGTCGGACAGCAGGACCAGCAGGTCGGCGTGGACGAGGTGGGCGACGAGGGCGGCGAGCCGGTCGTTGTCGCCGAAGCGGATCTCGTCGGTGGCGACGGTGTCGTTCTCGTTGACGACCGGGAACGCGCCCATCGCGAGCAGCTTGTCCAGGGTGCGGGAGGCGTTGCGGTGGTGGGCGCGCCGGCTCATGTCGTCGCTGGTGAGCAGCACCTGCCCGACGCGGACGCCGTAGCGGGCGAAGGATGCGGTGTAGCGGGCCACCAGCAGCCCCTGACCGACGCTGGCGGCGGCCTGCTGACGGGCCAGGTCCTTGGGGCGGCGGCGCAGGCCCAGCGGGGCGAGTCCGGCGGCGATCGCGCCGGACGAGACGAGGACGACCTCCTTCTCGCCTCCGCTGCGGCTCTTGGCGAGGACGTCGACGAGCGCGTCGACCCGGTCGGCGTCCAGGCCGCCGGAGGCGGTGGTCAGCGACGAGGAGCCGACCTTGACGACGATCCTGCGGGCCTCGCCCACGGCCTGCCTTGCCCCTGCCACCTTGTTCTGCGCTCCTCGCCTAGGTCCACGGCTGCCTTCCCGGCAATCTACGCGAACGGGGCCCCGGGCCGCGCAGGGGTTTCACTGCCCGGACGGACGCATGCGCGTAACCATGTGATCACTGTTTGCGTACGGCAAAGAGGTGCTATCCGTTCCCCATGAAATTTGAAGAGAAGACAAATTTATTTTGAAGTTTGCGTGACCTACAGTTCGCCTGTGAAGCGCATACTCCTCCGATCGGGGAAGAGCCCCTTCGACGTCGTTCCCGTGGAAGAAGCCCTCCACCGCGACGTGATCGCCACCAACGCCGGCAACCTGATCTTCAGCGACGCCGCCCACAAGATCCTGCAGACTCCGGACGTCGAGGTCGTCTCGAACGGCATGCGGACCGACCTGAGCGCGGCGGCCCGCATCAACGAGGAGTACGACGCCTTCGTCGTGCCCCTGGCCAACGCCTTCCGGCCGACCTTCGAGCCGTCCCTGCAGCGGCTGACCCGGCTCATCGGCAAGCTGAGGATCCCGGTCGTGGTGCTGGGAGTCGGCGCCCAGGCTCCCCTGGGCCAGATTCCGGAACGGCTGAAGGCCATCGAGCCCAGCGTGCGGGCCTTCTGCTCGGCCGTGCTGGATCACAGCGCCTCCATCGGCGTGCGGGGCGAGTTCACCGAGAAGTACCTCAACGACATGGGCTTCCGGGACGTCGAGGTCATCGGCTGTCCCTCGATGTTCCTGCACGGCGACCGACTCCCCGTGGTGAAGAAGACGCCGGCGCTGACGGCCGGGTCGCGGATCGCCGTGAACGGCTCCCACGCCGCGGTGCGCAGCGGCGGTCTGCACCGGATCATCGCCCACGCCCACGCGAACTACCCGAACCTGCGCTACATAGGCCAGAACCTCACCGACGCGCGGCAGCTGCACTGGCGGGACGTGGACTCCCCGGCCGGCCGGATGACGCAGATGCCGACGCACCCGGACCATCCGATGTACCGGGAGGACAAGGTCCGGGTGTACGTCGACCCGTCCACCTGGATCGACGACCTGAGCGCATTCGACTACTCGTTCGGTTCGCGCATCCACGGCAACATCGCAGCACTCCTGGCCGGAACACCGGCCACCGTACTGGCATTCGATTCCCGGACGCTGGAACTGTGCCGCTACTTCGACATACCGCACCGGCTGCTCAGCGAGGTCCCCGCGAACCTCGACCCGGCCGAGTTGTACGAGGAGTCCGATTTCAGCGCGCTCACCGGCAACCACAAGGAACGCTTCGACCGGTTCACGGCGTTCCTGGACGAGAACGGGCTGCGGAACACCTTCACCCACGGCGACGGCGGGGCGGCCTTCGACGAACGCCTGCGCTCGCTGCCCTTCCCGCCGGGCGTGCGCCCCTGGAACGACGCCGATCTGCCCTCACTGACCAGCCGGTTCGGCTGGCTGCAACAGCGCATCGCCGAACTGGACTCGCACAACGCCCAGTTGAAGCGGGAACTGGCCAGGAGCCGGACGGGCGCGAAGCCCGTCGCGGGCCTTCCCGCACCCTCCATCTACCGCCGCGCCAGGCGCGCCGTGGGCGGCCCCCTGCGCCGCGCCCTGAAGCCGGCCAAGTAGCACCCAGGACGGCCCCGCCCGCCGGAGTCCGGCCCGCCACCAAGCCGGCCGGCCCCACGGGCGGCGGGCCGTCCGAAGGTCCGGCCGCCGGTTCCTCAGGCCGCCGTGCCGCCCGGACGCGCCGGGCGGCGCATGCGGCGCAGCTTGCGCCGGACCTTGCGGACGAATCCGCGCAGGAAGGCCTCGGTGGGGTTCTTGCGCCATCCGGGGTACGCCTTCGCCTCACGCGGCTCGGCCAGGTAGATCCGGTCGGGGACGCCGGCCGTCGGGGAGCCGTAGTGCGGGTAGGCCAGATAGAGCTGGGTGCCGCGCTTCTTCAGGACGGGCTCCGGCCTGGTCTTCGCCTGGATGAACTCCAGGACGTCCACGAGGAGGTCGGAGCGCCCGCGGGCCACCAGCTCCAGGCGCAGCCGCTCGTGGACCAGGAGCCGCTGGGCGACCCCTTCGTTCCAGTAGGCGTCCATCAGCGGCTTGGCCAGCTCCATCTTGGTGCGCCGGATCTCCTCGTCGTTCCTGAGGAAGACGGGCCCGAACTGCGGCAGCACGGTGACGAGGAACGGGCGGACCATGAGCACGTCACGCTTGGGGCCGGGCGGGACCAGCCGCTCCAGCAGGCCCATGAGAGCGCGCGCGGAGTCGAAGCGCAGGGTGTAGCTGCCGCTCTTGGTCACATGCTTGCCGTCGGTGCGGCCCACCAGGTAGTAGCAGGTGTAGTCGGCGACCACCGAGACGCCGTCGGCCCGCAGGTACGCCTCCATCGTGAACAGCGCGTCCTCGCCGGTCCACAGCGACTCGTCGAACCGCATGCCGTGCCGCTCCAGGAACTCCCGGCGGAACAGCTTCTGCGCGCTGAGCGTGAACTTGATGTTGGACGAGTAGACGTCCGTCCGCTCGAGCGTCTCGCCCCACATCGACTTGGGCGGCTTGCGATTGATGCCCTCGACCCGGCCGAGGACCACGTCCGTGCCGTTGCGGTCGGCCATGGCCACCATGCGCTCCAGGGCCTCGGCGCCCAGCCGGTCGTCGGCGTCGAGGAAGAAGACGTAGCGCCCGGTGGCCTTGGACAGACCGACGTTGCGCGGACCGCTGGGGCCGCCCGAGTTGTCCTGGCGGATCACCGTGACGTCCATGGGGACGCGGGCGGCGAACTCCTCCAGGCACTCGCCGGTGCCGTCCTGGGATCCGTCGTCGACGGCTATGACCTCGATGCGCGCCGGGTCCAGGGTCTGCGCCTCGACCGACGCCAGGCACTCGACCAGATACGGCATCGCTTCGTACGCCCCGATGACCACCGTGACGTCAGGCTGCGCAACGGTCACTGTTCCCTCTCATCACGCAACGGTCTCCCGACACAGAAATGCTTTGGACACCCGATAGACGGCGGGTGAACAGGACGGGTTGCCTCGGTCGCAACACGTGTTCCACATCACAGGATGCACCACAGGCCGGGTCCCCGGAGCGTTCTCTCCGGGGACCCGGCCTGTGGCGACACGCGGCTCAGGCCGTCGTGACGTCTCTGGGCCGTTCGGCCTCGCCGCCCGTCTCACCGTCCGTCTCGCCCGCCGGCATGTCGTCCGGGGCGACGGCGAGGGTCGCCTGGCCGACGTTGCGCGCCTCGGCCTTCAGCGCGAGGTCCCTGACCGCCGTGTCGAACCGTTGGCGCGAGGAGGGCTCGTCCGATCCGAGCAGGTACTCCCGCAGCTCCTTGCGGCCCTCGGCCAGCGGGTCGCCGGCCGGGTCGCGCACGGCGGCCAGCAGCCGGTCGAGCTCCGCGGCGTCGTTGCCGAGGATCACCGCGGCGCGCACCGCGGTGTTCTGCCGCCTGAACTCCTCCGCGCCCAGCTCGGCCGAGTCCGTGACCGCGTAGGGCTTGCCGCTCGCGATGAAGTCGGACACCACGCTGGAGATGTCGGAGACCATCGCCTCGGAGGCGTTGAAGCAGTCGTACAGACGCGGTGCGGCGCCGGTGATCACCCGGTGCTCGTAGGAGGGGAACGAGCGCCAGTAGGTCTCGTTCCACTCGGCGCGCAGCCGGGCGGCCTCCTCGTGCTTGCGGACGTCGACGATGCCGTCGCGGCTGGTCACGGCCTCGTCGGCGCGTTCGTCGAAGGCGAGCGAGAGCCCGTCCAGGCGGGTCTGGAGCCGGGTCAGCTCGGCCTTGGCCCGGGCCTGGGCGGCCGGGTCCGCGGTGAAGCGCGGGTCGCTCGCGCGCTGGGCGGCGGCCTTCTTGATCAGGGCCGTGATCCGCCGGTGCGCGGCGCCCGCCTTGGCGCTGCGGGTGCCGGTGAACGGGTGCGGCTTGTACAGGACGCGGACCGGGGGCTCGGCCGCGACCAGCTTCTTCACGATGTTCTCGCCGGCCAGCAGCAGCGAGGTGTTGCCCGGGTTGTCGTCCCAGCCCTCCCAGGTGGGCGCGTACAGCACCGTGGGGACGCGGTCCGCGGGCATGCCGTCGCCCGGCCTGATGGACGCCAGCTGCGGGCGGCCGACCTCCACGATGTCCTCGTCACGGATGCCGACGTCGGCGATGGCGTAGCGGTCGCGGCCCGCCCGGCCGGCGACCCACACCTCGTCGTAGACCTTGCTGAACGGGTTGACGCTGGCGGCCTTGTCGCTGTCG
The DNA here is from genome assembly GCF_042880855.1 of Streptomyces sp. NPDC058291. NCBI lineage: Bacteria > Bacillati > Actinomycetota > Actinomycetes > Kitasatosporales > Streptomycetaceae > Streptomyces > Streptomyces sp. NPDC058291. The sequence goes on along the minus strand of NZ_JBHVYK010000004.1, from coordinate 99,531 downwards.
CCGTGGCCGATGAAGACGTGCTTCATGGTCGGCACGCGGAGCAGGTGGATGTTCTTGCCGACGTTCGCGCAGTACAACGCGACCCGCACGGTGGTCAGGTCCAGGTTCATCAGGTGCACCCCCCCGGGCACGCAGATGACCGGGACCGACGTGGGCGCCATCTTCTCCAGGACGGCACGCTCACGCAGGATCACCAGCGGCCGGGCCTCCATCTGCTCCATGGTCTCCAGCCACATGTTGACCTGGTAGGCGGAGTCGTCGGAGCCGGAGAAGTACAGGACCGTCTCGGGCCGGTACTCGCGCAGCCAGGCGCTGACGGCGGCCAGCACCCCGGGCGCCTTCGGCGGGAGCCGCCTGGCCCGCAGGTGCGGCACCAGCGCGACGACGTACAGCGCCCCCAGGCCCAGGGTGACGGCGATGCCGGCGAAGCCCAGGGCCGCCGAGTCGGCCATCGCGCAGACGAGCAGGCCCACGACGGCCGCGAGGTCGAGGTGGAGCATCTTCTCGGTGGCGCGGCTCAGCAGCGGACGCGGCGGGGCGTCCGGGATGCGCAGCCGGGAGGCCAGGTCGACGTTCCTGGTCGCGATCGGCATCTGGCGGCGCTTGCCGATCAGGGTGACCAGCGCGCCGTGCGGCGCCTGCAGGCCGAAGAACACCGTGAAGCACGCGATGGCCGCGTAGAAGACCGGCTCCTGCGAGAGGTCGAGTCGGGCCAGCAGCAGGATCAGCAGCAGCTCGCGGACCAGGAACCGGGTGGACGCACCGGCTCGCACCTTGGACAGCAGGTCGATCAGGCGACTGCGCCTGCGGTGGAGATAGAGGTCCGCCAGGTACGTCACGGCGGCCGCGACGGCGAAGGCGGGAGCGCTCGGGACGAGAGCGGCCGCCATGAGGCCGGGGTAGCCCAGCATCATGAGGACCGCTGCGACCAGTTCGGCCGCGCTGCCCACCCGGGCTACGCGAATGGCGGTGGATATCACGGAGAAACCTGCTCTGGGAGGGGGCCGGTCATAGGTACCTGAAAGTCCGGAAAATCCTTTTTGAAGGTTTCGGGAATTTTACGGAGTCAGGCCTCTGTGAATTCTCCGTAAACCGGAAGCCACAGAGGCCTGAAAATTCGATGGCTATTTAGCCTCGATTATGCCACGCCGTCCTGTCGATCCAGCACCCCGGCCAGGGCCTGCTCGAAGCCGGAGGCCTTGCCGGCGGCGGCCGTCGGGTCCTGCTGCCGGACGTCGATGACGTGGCCGGTGAGCTCGGAAAGCAGCACGTCGAGGGAGGTGCGGGCGACCGCCTCGGACGACAGCAGACTGCCCGCCGGTTCCTGCCCGAAGGCCTTGGTCCGCATGGGTGTCGCCGTGCGCTCGGGATTGACGCAGTTCACCCGGATACCGTCGCCGGCCCACTCGTCGGAGAGGGCCTGGGTGAGGTTCACCATGGCGGCCTTGGTCGAGGAGTACAGGCTGTACTCGGCTCGGCCGCGGGTGTAACTGCTGGAGGTGTACAGCAGCAATTGGCCCTTGGTCTCCGCCAGGTACTTGTAAGCCGAACGTGCGATCTGCACCGGCGCCAGATAGTTGACCTTCAGCGCTTCCTCGATGGTCGCGTTGTCGGTCTCGGCCAGTTTGCCGATGCGCAGCACCCCGGCGGTGTTGACGACGTAGTCGATGCGCCCGGTCTCGCTGTAGGCCTTGGACAGGGCGTCGTCGACCTCCTCCGGGTTCTCCACGTGCGTGCCGGTGGTGGAGCGGCCCAGGGCGTAGACCGTGGCCCCGTAGGACTCGGCGAGTTCGGCGATGTCCTTGCCGATGCCGTACGAGCCGCCGAAGACGACGACCGTCTTGCCGGTCAGCAGCTCGCGGTAGACCTCCTCGCCGTTCTGCTCGGGGGTGGCGGAGGAGGCCAGCTGGAAGAGCTTGTCGGCGATGAAGACGTCGACGGGCTGAGTCACCTTCATGTTGTACTCGTCGCCCGCCACGACGTGGATCGGCACGTCCGGCAGATAGCGCAGGACGACCGTGCAGTCGTCGGTGGCCTGGAAGTTGGGGTCGCCCGCCGCCACCTCGTAGGCCCGCCGGATGGTGGACAGCTTGAACGCCTGCGGGGTCTGCCCGCGGCGCAGCCGGGAGCGGTCCGGGATCTCGGTGATGAACTCGCCGTCCTCGCCGTGCGTGCGCGTGACGATGATGGTGTCCGCGGACGGAATGGCCACGTCGACGGCCTGGTAGCGCTCCAGGGCGGTGACGCAGTCGTCGATGACGCGGCGCGAGAGCAGCGGGCGCACGGCGTCGTGGAAGAGGACGTTGAGGTCCTCGCCGTCGGCCAGCCCCTCGCCCAGGGCGGCGATGGCGCGCTCGGTGGTCTCGTTCCGCGTGGAGCCGCCCTCGATGATCGCCCGGACCTTCTCGAACCCGGCCTTGGCCACGATCTTCTCGACGTCGGGGACATAGCCGGGCGCCATCAGCACGATGATGTCGTCGACCGAGTCCGCCTTCTCGAAGGTGGTCAGCGTGTGCTCGATGACTGCCTTGCCGGCGATCTTCAGCAACTGCTTGGGGATCGACAGACCCACGCGCTGGCCGGTGCCACCGGCCAGGATCACTGCGGTGGTGCGGGGCTTGGCTATGTGCTGGGACACAGGGGACCTACCTTGGGGCGACAGGGACGAGGAAATGGTCCCACTTGCGGTTACCGCGATGCAAGGTGAGCGCCGTTCGCCGCAAATGTGCACGCCACCCGGCATTCACCTTGGGGCGCTGACGATTGTCGAGGCATCGGCGTGACTTCCCGCGGATGCCCTGAAAATTCCTGTGAGTTACTCCACAGGAAGTAACGCATTGCCGAGGCCGAGGGTGACGGGTGTGACTCTAACGGTCCTGGACGGGCGCCGACGCCGCGAGGGCCGCCGCCGGCCCTTCCCGTGCCCTCCCGGACGCCCCCGGGGCGTCGGGGACCGCCGGTCCCGGCCGGGCCGCGGCGGCCTCGACCCGGTCGGCGGGAAGGGGCGAGATCTTCACGTCCGGGGTGTCAGGACTGCACGCGTTCTTCATCCGCGGGCCACCCCGTCGCGAACCGGCCCGAAATGCGGACCGCCGGAAGGGCAATGGCGCGGATTTCCTCGTGGTGTTTTCCTGCTGCGCGTTCGGCTCTGCTCGCAGTTCTTTCCGTCGTCCTCCAGCCGGAGCGCCTTCGCCCTTTCCGGTCGCCTCCCTCGTCCACGAACGGTAAGAGAGCTTCCTTAAAAGACGCTGAGAGAGACATGGGGCGGGGATGAGACGGGGGGATGCGGCCGAACGGGTGCCGGGAACGGGCGAGGCAGGCCCCCGGGGTCGGGGACCTGCCTCGTCGGTGTTCGGGTGCGGGAAGGGATCAGAAGGGCTCGAAGCCCTCGAACTCCTCGGCCGCCTCGTCGCGTTCGGCCTGCTTGTCGCGCCGCCGCTGGGTCGCGGGACGCGGGGCCTCGAAGCGGTGGTCCTCGCCCCGGCGGCCGAGCATCTCCGCGCCGGCCGTGACCGACGGCTCCCAGTCGAAGACGACCGCGTTGTCCTCGGGGCCGATCGCGACGCCGTCGCCGCCGCGGGCGCCCGCCTTCATCAACGCGTCCTCCACACCGAGACGGTTGAGCCGGTCGGCGAGGTAGCCGACGGCCTCGTCGTTGTTGAAGTCGGTCTGGCGCACCCAGCGTTCGGGCTTCTCGCCCCGGACGCGGAAGAGACCGTCCTCCTCCAGCGTGACGGTGAAACCGGTGTCGTCGACCGCCTTGGGACGGATGACGACCCGGGTCGCCTCCTCCTTGGGCCGGGCCGCGCGCGCCGCGGCCACCATCTCGGCGACGGCGAAGGACAGTTCCTTCAGCCCCATGTGGGCGACCGCGGACACCTCGAAGACGCGGTAGCCGCGTGCCTCCAGGTCCGGGCGGACCATCTCGGCGAGGTCCTTGCCGTCCGGCACGTCGATCTTGTTCAGCACCACGAGCCGCGGCCGGTTGCCGAGGCCGCCGTACTGCTTCAGCTCCTCCTCGATGATGTCGAGGTCGCTGAGCGGGTCGCGCTCGGACTCCAGGGTCGCGGTGTCCAGCACGTGCACGAGGACGCTGCAGCGCTCGACGTGGCGCAGGAACTCCAGGCCCAGCCCCTTGCCCTGGCTCGCGCCCGGGATCAGCCCCGGCACGTCGGCGATGGTGTAGACCGTGGAACCGGCCGTCACCACGCCCAGGTTCGGGACGAGGGTCGTGAACGGGTAGTCCGCGATCTTCGGCTTGGCGGCGGACAGGACCGAGATCAGCGAGGACTTTCCGGCGCTCGGGTAGCCGACGAGAGCCACGTCCGCGACCGTCTTCAGCTCCAGGACGATGTCCTGGAGGCCGCCGGGCTCGCCGAGCAGCGCGAAGCCGGGCGCCTTGCGGCGGGCCGAGGCCAGCGCCGCGTTGCCGAGGCCGCCACGGCCGCCCTGGGCGGCGACGTAGGAGGTGCCGTGGCCGACCAGGTCCGCCAGCACGTTGCCGGCCTTGTCCTGGACCACCGTGCCGTCCGGGACCGGCAGGATCAGGTCCTGGCCGTCCTTGCCGGACCGGTTGCCGCCCTCGCCGGGCTTGCCGTTGGTGGCGCTGCGGTGGGGCTTGTGGTGGTAGTCGAGGAGCGTGGTGACCGACTGGTCGACGACCAGGATCACATCGCCGCCACGGCCGCCGTTGCCCCCGTCGGGGCCGCCGAGCGGTTTGAACTTCTCACGGTGGACGGAGGCACAGCCGTGGCCCCCGTTACCCGCGGCGACATGCAGTTCGACGCGGTCCACGAAGGTGGTCATCTGGGTGCCTCCAGCACTACGAAAAGTCAGGGTCGAGCTCTTGCGGTGAACTGCTGCTGACTACTGCTAATTACTGCTCTGTCTACTGCTGTAACACGCGAAAGGCGGACCCGCCTTCCCACCAGGGAAGTGAGGTCCGCCTCGCGAAACGTTCGGTGTGAGCCGTGAATCAGATGGAGCTGATTCAGGCAACCGGGACGATGTTCACGACCTTGCGGCCACGGTGGGTGCCGAACTGCACCGAACCGGCCTCGAGGGCGAACAGCGTGTCGTCGCCGCCACGGCCGACGCCCGCGCCGGGGTGGAAGTGCGTGCCGCGCTGGCGGACCAGGATCTCACCCGCGTTGACGACCTGACCGCCGAAGCGCTTCACGCCGAGCCGCTGGGCATTGGAGTCGCGACCGTTCCGGGTGGACGATGCGCCCTTCTTGTGTGCCATGTCTCCTCAGTCCCTTACTTCGCAGCCGCGGGGATCTCAGTGACCTTGATCGCCGTGTACTGCTGGCGGTGGCCCTGACGACGGCGGTAGCCGGTCTTGTTCTTGTAACGAAGGATGTCGATCTTCACACCCTTGTGGTGGTCCACGACCTCGGCCTGGACCTTGATGCCGGCCAGCACCCACGGGTCGCTGGTCACAGCGTCGCCGTCGACAACGAGCAGGGTCGAGAGCTCGACCGTGTCGCCAACCTTGGCAGTGGAAATCTTGTCAACCTCAACGATGTCGCCGACAGCAACCTTGTGCTGGCGACCACCGCTGCGCACGATGGCGTACACGCGGATCTCACTCTCTCGCTCTGGGACGGCATCCCCGCAGTCCAGCCGCCCGGGAACGAACACGGACGGCCTCTCCCGGCCACCTAGGTACCGGTACCCGGGAGGAAGAGGGTTTACGGAGATGTGGCACGTCAACCGACACGCCGAGGGACCAGGCTACGGGGCCCGGCTTGAGGGGTCAAACCGGGCCCCGTGGGCACCGCACCGGGCCCGACTCCCGGGGAAGGACTCAGGGGAAGGACTCAGGGGAAGGACTCAGGCCTGCGGACGCCTGAGCCTTGCCGCTTCCTCCCTGTGTCCGGTCGCGGAGTCCCTCGCCCGGATCCGGTCGGACTCGTGGACCAGGTGTGCCGCCAGGGTGTCCAGAGCGGCCGCCATCGCCTCGTGCCAGTCGACCGGATCCGCGGCACCTGCGGATCCGGGCGGCTTCCGAGCACGCACCGCCCTGAAGTCACGCAGAGCGCTGCGAAGTTCCTCCGGAATGGTCATCGCCGTCTCCTGCCTCCGCGTCGCGCCCAGGTCACGTCCGATCTCCCGCGTCACCGGTGGAAAGGCCGCCCCGGAGCCCGCGGACCCCGGGCCCGTATGCTCGCCGGGTGATGCCAGACACGCGGAAGGCGAAGAAGTGAACTACAGGGTCCAGCCCAGTGCGCAGGTCGACGAGAGCGCCGAGATCGGCGCCGGCAGCAGCGTCTGGGACCTCGCGCAGATCCGTGACGGCGCCCGCCTCGGTGAGGGCTGCGTGATCGGCCGCGGGGCGTACGTCGGCTCCGGTGTGCGGATGGGCGACAACTGCAAGCTGCAGAACTACGCGCTCGTCTACGAACCGGCCGAGCTCGGTGACGGTGTCTTCATCGGCCCCGCCGTGGTGCTCACCAACGACCACAACCCGCGTTCCGTGGACCCCGACGGCAAGCAGAAGCGCGGCGGCGACTGGGAGGCCGTCGGCGTGAAGATCGCCGACGGCGCCTCGATCGGCGCCCGCTCGGTGTGCGTCGCGCCGATCGCCATCGGCCGCTGGGCCATGGTCGCCGCCGGCGCGGTGGTCACCAAGGACGTCCCGGACTTCGGCCTGGTCGTCGGCGTCCCGGCCCGCCGCATCGGCTGGGTCGGCCGGGCCGGTGTCCGCCTGATCGAGCGCGAGGGCGAGCCGGGCGTGTGGGAGTGCCCGCAGACCGGCGCCCTCCACGACGAGAAGGACGGCGTGCTCACCGAGCGCGCTTAGTCCACGCGGAACGCTCGGCCGGGAAGTCCGGCCGAGCGCCTCTCGTCCCGGCAGCGCCGCCCGAGCCGAGCGGGACCGGTCAGCCGTCCGGCCCGGGGATCGCCGTTCTCATCCCTCGGCTGCCGCCGTGCGCCTGCGGGCCTCCTGGTCCAGGCGGCCGCGCAGCCATCGCTGGGTCGGCTTCTCGACGAACCGGTGGACGAGCCACGCCAGCACGATCAGCGCGACCGTGGTGATGCCCAGCGTGGGCCACGCCCCGACGTGCCCGTACAGGGTGCGGATCATCGCCCAGCCCAGCTCCTCGTGGAGCAGGTACAGCGGATAGACCAGCGCGCCCGCCGTGGACAGCCACTTCCAGCCGATCCGGTCGAGCTTGTGCAGCGCGACCGCGAGCACCAGCAGGTAGAACACGGTGACCAGGGCGAGGGCGACGTACGGCTGGCGGTCCATGCCCTTGTCGTGGCGCAGGTGATCGGCGTGCTGGACGAGGTCGCTCTGCATCACCAGCCAGCTCGCGCCCAGCAGCCCCCACAGTTTGAGATCCGGGCCGAAGCGGTACATCAGGTACATCGCGATGCCGGACACGAACAGCGCGGTGTTGAGCGGCTGGGCGAACACACCGAGCAGCGGAACGTGCTCCTGCTGGACCAGGATGCTCGCCAGCAGCCACAGCCAGCAGAAGACGGAGACGCGGACGTAGTCGAGCCCCTTCCAGAGCACGACCAGGAAGATCATGTAGAAGGTCAGCTCCACCCACAGCGTCCAGTACGCGCCGACGAGATGGCGGGCCGAGAGCGGCACCTGGAACATCGTGAGGTTGGTGAGCGACTCGCTGACGCTCGGCGCCTTGCGGGCTCCGTCGGGCAGCGCCCTCCACACGAGGACGGCGACGACGACCGAGAACCAGTAGGCGGGGAAGAGCCGCAGGAAACGGGCCTGCACGAACTGGCCCGGCGTCCGGTTCCAGGCGGACAGGCAGATGACGAAGCCGCTGATGATGAAGAACAGCTGCACGCCGTAGGAGCCGTACGAGGTGTACGGGAAGATCGACGGGAACAGCGCCTTGGGGTTCACGCCCCAGTTCGCCTTGGTCGCCGCGTCCACACCGGTGAAGTGGAACATCAACACCGAGAGCGCGGCTATCACGCGCAGGGCGTCCAGGGCGTAGAGCCGGTTGCCCCGGCTCTGTGGTGGCGGCACGGTACCGCGTGCGTCGGGCACGCCCGGCTGAGCCGAGACCTTGACATCGGTCTGGGACATTCGTCGTCCTCGCTGTGTGTCCGTACGGATGTGGGACCGACAGCTCGATTCCTGCGCCCGCCCCCTTGCGGATCCCCGCTCGCTCGCTCTGGCGCGCCGGTCCGCCCGGCGAGCATACGGGAGACCCGGAGGGACCACAGGGGCAACCCCTGGCAGCGACGGCAGCGGCTCAGGGCCGGACCGCCCCGGCAGCCGAGGCGGTGACACCGCACTCGTCGAGCGAGCCGCTCACGGCTCCCGGACGGGTCCCGGAGCCCTGGGGGCCCCCCCCCCGCCCACCGCACCCCCCGGCGGCCGCACCCCCCCCCCACCAAATGTAAAGAACAGCGGAAGACCAGCTCCCACACGAAAAAAAAAAAAATA